>NZ_JBEZZS010000029.1:0-76558 GCF_040639295.1 Nocardioides sp. NPDC023903
GGCGCAACTGCACGCCTTGGAGCGAAGCGAAGCGAGCGAGGCGTGCGGTTGCGCCGACTCGGCGCGAGATCCTCTACATCAGCGCGTAGTCGCCCGGAACTCGCGGAGGGCGAGGGCGGCGGCGAGGCCTACGACGACACCGAGAAGGGTCTCGGCGAGGCGGGACCAGAGCAGCGTATCGACGGGCTGCGGGTGGCCGAGCTGGACCATCAGCAGCGAGAGCGGGGTGATGGCGATGAGGGCGAGGCCGTAGTGGCGCCCGACGAGCAGCTCGGTGATCGCCTGGAGCCCGGCGACGACCACCGCGACGACGAGGGCGGGGAGCGAGACCGAGAGCAGTACCGCTGCCAGGACCAGGCCGACCAGGGTGCCGACCACGCGCTGCAGCCCGCGGGTCGTCTGCGCCAGCAGCCCGGTGACGCCGAACGGCACGGCCGCGGCGACCATCGCCCAGTAGGTGTGGCTGAGCCCGAGCGCGGTGGAGACCGTACCGGCGACCACTACCGCGACGACGACCGCGGTCGCGTGGTCGAGGCGTACCTCACCGCGGCTCGCCTCGACCGAGGCTCCGCTGCCGGCCAGCCGCTCCTCGAGCAGGCCGAGGAGCACCGCGATCAGGGCCGCGGCGGCGGCTACGCCGACGGCCACCGCGACCCCCGACAGGGTCACCGGGAGCGCGGCACAGGTCGCCACCGCGAACACCGGGAACATCGGGCCTGGCGGCCGCAGCACGAACCGGTCCGAGAGCATCGACCCGGCCGCGGCCCATACCGCGGCGACGGGGATGACGAGCCAGGCCCGGTGCGAAGAGGTCGCCACGAGCGCGCCGCACAGGACCGCGAAGCACATCAGCGCCCCGGCGGCGGCCTGGGTACGCCACCGTCCTCGCAGCGGCTGGCGGCCACCGTAGATCGAGGCGAAGGTGCCGAAACAGGCGTACGCGGCCAGCTCGATGTGTCCGATGCCGGCCAGCGCCACCAGCCCGACGAGCAGCGTGACGCTCGCGCGCCAGGCGGGCGAGTGGCTTCCTGGCGCCGGTGAGACCCGGAGGGACTCCTGCATCAACCGCTCGAGCCGGCTCCGGTCGCTGCCCAACCCGTCTCCTCCGTGCCGTGGTGCTCTCATCGCATCAGACACCATACGGCCACCTGTGCGACCCCAGCTGGTTCGGAGTGCTCAGCCCAGCCGGCGCCGCAGCTCGGGGACGCCGTCTCCCTTGAGGTCCTCGAGCACCTCGCGCCTTCCGGCCATCGCCATGACCAGGTCGAGCAGGCGTCCGTTGACCTCGGGGCCGTTGCCGGCCACGAACTCGGCGTCGACCGCTCGGAGCCGAAGTCCTTCGACCAGCGACTTGCTGTTGACCGCGAAGTCCTTGGTCGCGAAGAACCTGGCGACCGCCGAAAGGCCTCCGGGGTCGGGGTCGTGCCGGATGCCGAGGGGTCGCCGGATGTCCTCGCCGTGCACGATCATCTCCCCCAGCCCGCCGACGCTCTCCTTCCGCGGCAGCCCGATGGGTCCGATCCCGGCGAACATCTCGAGCGTCTCCTCCGGAGAGGATCCGCGGAACTCCTCCAGCCGCCTGCGGTTGTGTACGGCCGGATCGAACCGTGCCCCGATCATGCTGCGCAGCCACGCTGGGAACGAGAGTCGTGAGGCCGCGCCGAGGTGCGACACGACCTCCTCCGCGTCCCACTCCCCACAGAGGGTGGCCGAGCGCCATTGCTCGGGTGAGAGCGACCTCAGGTCATCGACCAGCGCGTCCCGCTCGCGCAGCTGGATCACCGACAGCATCGTCATGCGGACACTTTGACAGGTCGCTAGCGGCGGTCGCGCTTGGCGCGCTCCTCGAGCGCGATGTCGAGGAGGGATCGGGCGCGGGCGTCGAAGCCGTGGTCGCGGTGGATGCGGGCGGCCTCGGCGCGGATGTGCTCGTCGGTGCCGAAGACGACCGAGGGGTCGGGCATCGAGGACCATTTCACCAGGTCCTCGGGGGTCTCGTAGACCTGCACGGTGTCGCCGAAGACGTCGCGGAGACCGACGACGTCGTCGGAGATGACCCGGGCACCGGAGGCGACGGCGTCGAAGAGGCGGTTGGAGATGAAGCCGTAGTCGCGCATGTCGGCCCAGTGGTCGTTGAGCACGACCCCGGCGGCCCGGTACTCGGCGCCGAGCCGGGTGTTGGACATGAACTGGGCCTTGACGTAGTGGCGCGGGATGTAGGGCTCCCAGCCGTGGCCGTAGACCGACAGCGGCAGCCCTGCCGAGACCGCGTCGTGGATGATCGGGCGCTCGACGTCTCGCGAGGTGCCGACGAAGAGCACGGCGTGACCGGAGTCGGGCAGCGCGCGGTCGGGGTTGAACAGCTCGGGGTCGGTGGCCTGGAGCAGCGGGTCGATGCGGATCCCCCACCGTGCCGACATCCGCTCGGCCCAGATCGGCCCGGCGGCCAGCAGCCGGTCGAACGAGGCCGCCTCGGCGCGGGTGACCGCGTCGGGGTGGGAGATCACCCAGCCGATGTTGATCCGGCCGTCGGGCGCCGGGAAGTAGCGCGAGAGACCGCGCAGGGTGACGACGACCTCGTCGTCGAGCGCGCTCGGCCGCTCCCACTCGTAGTGGTGGTCGACGACGGCGGACTGGCCGAGCTTGCGCAGCGAGCGGGCCAGCGCACGGGCGAAGTGGGTGTCGCCCCACCGCTCTCCCTCCGGCGCCCCTGGCGCGGAGATCTTGATCGACCAGCGCAGCTGCGGTACGCCCTCGATGACCGAGGCGCGCGGCATCGGGGCGAGGATCGGTCGGGTGGCGGCGTACGTCTTCGCAGGACCGGTCGGGTTACCGGCCGCCGCCCGGCCGACGACCTGGTAGCCACAGGCCGCCCAAGCGTCCACGTCGTCGCGCGGCTCGGTGCGCCCGACCCAGCGGTCGAGGTAGATCAGCCGGTTGCGCGGGGCGCGGGCGAAGCGGCCCTTCGACTTCGACTCGTGGTGGACGACCTCGGCAGAGGTCACGACCCGGAACGAGCCCGGACGCAGCGCGGCGAGCCGGTGGCACAGGTCGACGTCCTCCATGCCATTGGTGAAGATCGGGTCGAACCCCTCACATGCGACGACGTCGCGGTAGCGCATCACCAGAGCCGCGCCGGTGAGCGCGGAGAACCGGTGGCCGTCGAGGCCGGCGGCGTCCTCGGGCGGGTACTCGGCGAGCATGTTGTAGGGCAGCCCGCCGTAGGGCGGGAAGACGACCCCGGCCGACTGCACCGACCCGCTCGGGTAGAGCAGCAGCGGCTGGACCGCGAGCACCTCGGGATCCTCGAGGGCCGAGACCAGCGGCTCCAGCCAGCCGGTCAGTGCCGTGGTGTCGTTGTTGAGGAAGACCACGGTCTCGCCGGTGACGTACGGGATGGCGAGGTTGTTGCCGAGCGCGAAGTTGTGGTTGACGGTGCTGTGCACCACTTTCACCTCGGGGAACCGCAGCGGCAGCGAGTCGAGCACCGCCGAGACCCGGGCCGAGGAGCCGTTGTCCCAGACCACGATCTCGAGCCGCTTCTCGCCCGCGCCGTGCTCCATCACGGCCTCGACCGCACCCACGGTCAGCAGCGAGTCGTCGTAGGTCGGGATGACCACCGAGACCACGTCCGGGTCCGGGGTGCGCGAGCCCAGAGCGGCCCAGTCGATGAAGGTCCGGTTGCGTACGACGTCCTCCCACGACTCCAAGTCGTTGGGATCGAGCGGGAGCCGGTCCTGGCGCGGACGACGCGGGTTGATGCCCTGGCGGCGCTCGACACCGACCTCGGGCACGACCTCGACCACCGCCCGGGAGGTCAGCCGCAGCGCGAGTTCGTAGGCCCAACCGAAGCCGATGTCGTCACGGGGACCGCCGACCTCCGCCAGCAGCGGCACCGAGATCAGCAGTCGCGAGAGCAGGGTCCGCATCAGCGGGCCGGGCACGTCGGGCCCCGGCGAGGCCGGGGGTACGTCGACGGCGAACCGCTGCTCGGCCTGCCAGGGGCGCTCCAGCACGTCGGCGACCAGCGGCCTCCCGGCCGCCTCGGCCACCGAGACCAGCCCCGCGAGCCGGCCGGGCCTCCAGACCTCTCCCCCGGTGACGTACGCGACGAAGTCGCCGCTCACCTGCGAGAACGCCGCGACGACGCCGGGCTCACCGCGGTCCGGGTCGCCGAGCACCACCCGGGCACCGGGGACGACCTCGGGGATGCCCTCGGCGACCGACGGGGTCAGGCCGCGGTCGATGACGATGACTTCGGTGCTCACCCCGGTCTGGGCGGCGACGCTGTCGAGCGTCGCCAGGGCGAGCTCGTCGGAGGCGCCGAGGTCGACGATGACGGTGACCGTGCCGACCGGCTCGCGACCGGCCGAGGCGGCCGGGGCGTGGTCGATGGCCGGTCGCCAGGTCTGCGGGACGCCCTGCCGGGCCTGCCATTCCGCGCGCCGGTCCCGGATCCAGTCGCGCAGGTCGGGGAACCGGCCGTCGACCTGCGCCAGCCAGTCGTTGGCGCGGCGGCCGTTGCGGGCGCCCCGGTCGACGTAGTGACCGATCGCGCCGCCGTAGAAGTTCTCGGTCTTGCGCCGCTCGGTGTAGCCGTCGGTGTCGAAGAGCGGGTGCGTCGGCTGCAGCCACAGCTCGGCGCGCAGCCAGTAGAGGAACGGGTCCTGGTCGCCCATCTGCTTGCGCAGCCGCGGGGTCAGCCGCGCGACGAAGAACTCCGGGTCGAAGAGCGGGCTGGGCTGCGCCAGCGGCTTGGCGCGGTCCTGCTCGAGGTAGTGCCGGGCGGCCCGCTTGCGGTCGAGGCGCTGGCCGACCTGCTCGGCGTACCACTCATGGTCGAACAGCGGGCAGTCGACGAGCAGACGTACGTCGTCGGCCCGGCTGTAGAGGGGCGAGTCGTTGTAGACCTTGCGGGCAAGGTCTCGCCCCCTGCGCAGTCCGCCACGTGCGATGCGCTTCAACTCTTCGTCCACAGAGGTCCCCCAAGACGCTCTAGATCGTGCTACGGCGGTGGATCAGCCTGTCACAGTGCTCGACGGCCGTGAATGGCGCCACGCAAGATTTAGCGAGGCGTCACGGTCAGTTCTGCCGCCACAGCGGCATGACCGCCTCCCGGATCTCGTCGGGCATCGGCGTCACCGGACGTGACGGGTCGGTGTTGTCGACGTAGACGTGCACGAACCGGCCCTCCGCCGCGGCCTCCTCGCCCGGCCCCTGAAAGAGTCCGATCCGGTAGATGACCGACGAGCTCCCGACCTTGTCGACGACCAGCCCGGCCTCGACCGGCTCGGGGAACCCGATCTCGCGCAGGTAGCGGCACGAGGTCTCCGCGACGATCCCGATCTTCGGCAGCTTCCGCACGTTCACGCCGGTCGTCTCGAAGAGGTAGGCGTTGACGGCGGTGTCGAAGTACTCGTAGTAGGTCGCGTTGTTGAGGTGACCGTACGCGTCGTCGTCGCGCCAGCGAGTGGTGATCGTGCGCCAGTGCACGTAGTCGGCGCGGGTCGGGGCCTTGCGGTCAGGAGTGCTCATCGCCGCTGATCTTAGATCCTAGAGCTCGTCGTCGACCGCACGGACCAGATAGGGCGCCAGCGTCATCGAGAAGGTCGCGGTGATGTGGCTCCGGTCGCGATAGACCTGCACGTGGCCGACCACCAGGGGACACCGGTCCTCGTCGCAGTAGGCCGCAGAGAGGTCTATCAGCGAAGCGCCCGGCCCTGCCAGGCGAACCGCCTCGGCGAGCGGGTCAGAGGTGGCGTACGCCTCCTGGCGGGTCATCTCGCACGCGCCGGCGTCCGCAAGCGTCTCGATCTCGTCGAGGCAGGTCGCCGCCTCGGGGGTGAGGTACGGGTTGTCGGCGAGCGCGACGATCTTCGTGCCCCGCTCGAGGATCGGCTTCCAGGCCCGCGCGAGCTGGTCGGCGACCGGGTCCGGCTCGCCGGCCGCGAGGTTCGGATTGCGGCGTTGGGTGACCAGCACGACGTCGTACGCCTCCTGGTCGAGCTGCTCGATCAGCGCCTCGCGGTAGGCGCGGCGCGGGTCACCCGCGGTGGCCGGGAGCAGCCCACCGCCGTTGGCGACCAACGTGTCGACCGACCATCCTGAGCTCTCGGCGACCCGGGTCAGGCCGGGGATCAGCGAAGCGCCGTGCGAGTCACCGACCAGCGCGACCCGGAGCGCATCCGGGTCGTCGGAGCCGAGGTGGCAGACCTTGGGGCGGGCGTCGGCAGCGTACGTCTCGATCTCGGGGAGATAGCACCGGTAGGCCCGGCCGGTGTCATCCTTGCGGGCGATCGGCGCAGGGAGAAGTACGCCGTCGAGCTCCGGGTTCCGGCACCCCTCCATCAGGTCGGCGGCGCCGAAGCACTCGGTTTCTCCCGATGCGAGCGCCTCAGCCTGGGCGCGACTCTCCTCGACCAGGTTGCGTCCATGCAGGATCCCGGGGACCGCGACGGCGGCGACCAGGGCCGCTCCGAGCACCGCGAAGAGGATGGCCCGCGGGGTGGTCCCCAGGATCGGTCCGGTGCGGAACGGCGTCTCCACGAACCGGTAGGTCAGGGCCGCGAGGCCGATGGTGACCAGGAGGATCAGCGGCTCGCGGAGCCAGGTGCCGAGCACGGGGCCGGTCTCGGGGAGCACGACCACGAGCGGCCAGTGCCACAGATAGAGCGAGTAGGAGACCGTCCCGATCCACTGCACGACCGGATGGCCGACGACCCAAAGCCCGGGGCCGCGGGGCGCGCCCGCCCAGATGACCAGCGCGGTGCCGACGACCGGCAGCAGCGCCACCCAGCCCGGGAACGGCAGCGAGTCGTTGAAGAGCAGCGGCGCGCCGAGCACCCCGAGCCAGCCGGCCACCGCTGCGTACGGCGCCCAGCGCCCGGGCACGCGCTTTAGGGAGAGCGGCAGCACAGCGACGAGACCGCCGACCGCGAACTCCCAGGCGCGCGCGTAGGTGACGAAGTAGGAGTCGGCGCCGTCCATCGCGGTGACATAGACCGAGAGCACGAAGCTGACCACGAAGACGGCGAGGAAGACCGCCCGGATCGCCGTCAGCCGCGCCTTCGGCCGTCGCCGGGTCAGGAGCGCCACGGCGACGATCAGCAGCGGCCAGATGAAGTAGAACTGCTCCTCGACCGAGAGGGACCAGTAGTGCTGCGCCGGCGATGGCGGGTCCTCGGCGGCGAGGTAGTCGACCGCGGCCCAGGACAGCTGCCAGTTCTCCACGTAGAACGCAGCCGCGACCGTCTCCCGCAGGAACTGCTGCCACAGTGCCTCCGGCACCAGGACGTACGTCGCCGCCGCACTGCACACGAGCACCAGCAGCGCCGCCGGAAGCAGCCGCCGGATCCGGCGCGCCCAGAAGGCGCCCAGCCGTACCCCGCCGGGCTTCGCGGCCTCCCGCACCAGGTGGGAGGTGATCAGGAAGCCTGAGATGACGAAGAAGACGTCGACCCCGGCGTACCCGCCGCGGATCGCCCCTGGCCAGAGATGGAAGAGGACGACACCGAGCACCGCGGCCGTACGCAGCGCCTGGATCTCCAGCCGCTTGTCCCGCACCGGCTGACCGGCCTGCCCGGGCTGCCCGTCCTTGGCGGGCGCGACGGCGACTGCGGTCACCGGCGCACCCCGCGGACGATCCGGCCCGCCACGCGGCGGGCCTTGCGGACGCCCCGTTCGCCGAAGGTCAGCGGGATCTCGATCCCGTGGCGCGGGCGGCCGTCGAGCTCGACGATCTGAGCACGCTCGCCGATCCGCTCGCCGATGACGTTCTCATGAATGATCACCGGCCCGTCGAACTCGCCCAGCGCGTCGCGGCCCTCGAACCGCATCCGCCAGCGACCGCCCGAGAGCGCGGCGGTCGGCAGCGCGACTTCGAGGCTGCCGGAGGCGAGCTCTGTGGCGTCGTAGTCCAGCGTCCGGCGCCGGCGGTCGTGGAGAAACACGACGCGGAGCCTAGCGGGCCCCACCATCGTGTGAGCCAGGTGCAGGTGCGCGCGGCCGTCGACGAGCGAGAGCGAGGTGGCGGTCACCGGGTCGGTGGCACCGGAGACCACCTGACGCAGCAGCTCGGGCCCGTCCTCGAGGGCGGCCATGATTCGGCCGAGCCGCCAGCCCGGCGCCTCTCCGGCCTCGCCATCCTTGACTGCCTCGGCGACCACGGTGAACAGGTCGTGGTGCTTGAGCACCAGGTCGGCGAGGTCGTCGCCGACGAGCGTCTCGTCGCCCAGCGAGATCGTCGCGACGGCGTTGACGAGCGGCCGCTGGAGCGTACGCAGCGGCACCACGCCGCTGTCGGCGACCAGCTGCAGCGTCTCCAGGATGTCGGCGACCGTCCGGTCGCTCCAGCGGACGTCCTCGCCGATCAGCCGGGCGGCTGTGGCCCACTGGCCCGCCTCGACCAGGCGCCAGCCCCACCGCTTGTCGCGCTCGAGGTCGTCGACGACACCGTCGTCGAAGAGCGCGACCAGCTCGGCGATCAGCGCCCGCGCCGGCTCCAGCGCCACCGGGTCGATCACGGACATGCCACGCAGCGCGCGAACGATCGCCATCCAGCCGTCGGCGTCGAAGATCAGCGAGGCATACTCAGCCCGCACCTTCGGGTCGCCGAGCGCGACGATCCGACGAGCACAGCGCAGCTCCTGCTCCAGGTAGCTGATGATCCCCGCCGGCGAGTGCGACTTCGCCGTCATCGACCCCGGTCCGGGCCGGTCGCGGTAGACGTAGACCGTCTCGGTCACGATGTCGAAGCGGCCCCTGGTCAGCGCGTGCACCATCGGCTCGATGTCGTTGGAGCGCGAGGCGTCGGGGAACGAGATCTGCGCGGCATCCCAGAAGTCGCGCCGGAAGACCCGGTTCCAGCAGGCCCGGTTGCGCAGGGCCGACGGCGCGTCGGCCAGGGTCACCAGGGTGCGCTCCTCGTCGAACGCAGGCCATGCCCGCACCGGCCACCAGACCCGGTCGCTGAAGAGCTTGAAGAACCGACCGACGACCATGTCAGAGCCGGTCTCCCGCGTCTTGCGCAGCATCGCGGCGTACGCCCCACGGGGCACGAGGTCGTCGCCGTCCGCGAACGCGAGGAAGCGGCCCCGCGCCAGCGAGACACCGTGGTTGCGCGCCTGTCCCCCGCCCTTCCCGGGTGAGCGGACCACCGTCAGGCGCGGGTCGCGGGCGGCGTACGCCTCGGCGATCTCGAACGTCTCGTCGGTCGAGGCGTCGTCGACGACGATGACCTCCAGGTCCACCGGATCGGCAGGCGTGGACTGGTCCTCGAGGATCGAGGAGAGCAGCTCGCCGACCCAGAGGCCGACGTCGTGCGTCGGGACGACGACGGAGAGCTCAGGGGTGCTCATCGGGCTTCCTCCTTCAGCCCGTCGAGCAGCCGCAGGTAGTCGCGCGACATGTCGTAGGGCGTGTACGCACGGGTGAACTCATGGGCGGCCCGATGCCGCGCCTCCTGCCCGTCGAGGGCCTCCAGGATCGCCGCGGCCAGAGCGACCGGCTCATCAGGCTCCGGCGCGTACGTCACCACCCACGGCTCGTCGGCGAACTGCCGCGCGACCGGGGTGTCCTCGGGGATGAGGGCGGTACGCCCGAAGGTGCCGGCGGCCAGCAGCGAGCCGGAGTTGAGGATGCGGCGGTACGGCAGCGCCACCACGTCGCTGGCCCGCATCCAGTCGGAGAAGTCGACGGTCTCGACGAACCCGAGCCGCTTGACGATGTTGGGCGCCGAGAGCATCTCCTCGACCGTCTCCACGTCGGAGGCGGGCACCACCTTGCCAGCCACGACGAAGGTCAGGTCGGGCACCTGCTCGGCGGCGATCTCCACCGCCCGGCAGAGCACGTCGAGGCCCTTGTACGCCCGGATCTGACCGATGAAGCCGACCGTCGGGACACCTTGCGGGACCCCGATGCGTTCACGCGAGGCGGCATCGTCACCGCCGTCGGGGTAGACGCCGAGGTAGGACGAGTGCGGCAGGTCGACGACCTTGTCCGGCGGGAGCGCGTAGTAGTCCGCGGTCTCCTCGACGGTGGCCGGGTTGAGCTGGATGATCCGGGTGGCGTGGCTCGCCAGCGCCTTGGCGACCGCGAGCTCGACATCGACGTAGTCGGCCTCGTGGGCGATCGAGTTGTGCACCGTCCACAGCACGTCGGCGCCGCGGTCGCGCAGTCCGCTCAGCACGTCCTCGAACCGGGCCTCGTTGGCCCAGGCCTCCTCGACGCTCTCGCAGCCGGCGGTCACCGGCGAGGTCCAGTGGACGTGGAGCACGTCCCCCGGCCCCAGGTGCTCGGCGCGGGCCTCGAGCCGGTGCAGCCCCTGCACTCCCTCGACCACGTCCCAGCCCGCCGCCCGCGGTGCCACGGTGAGCATCGTGAGGTAGGGGTTGCTGCGGTAGTAGGGGAACGACAGCAGGGTCGAAGGCATGTGGGGGTCCTCAAAGTACTTAACCGTGACGATCCCCCGAACGCCGAGACCACGTCTCGCCGGTGCCCCGGTTGGCCGGTGACCGCAGGATTCTAGGCAGGCAAAAGAACCCACCTTGACCACTCAGACGGCTTCCCTGCATGCCTTCATCACGGATTCACCGATGGTTCATCGAACCCACCCCTCCTGGTGGCCCTCGAGCGGACGTCCGTCCTTGGCTACACGTCAGTAGCCAAAGCCGCCGCCGTTGTCATCCGGCGTGGACGAGTCCGAAGGGGCCGAGGACCCGTCGGTCCGCGCCGCCGCCCACACGAACTGGGTGCCCTGGAAATCATCCGTGAAGCCGTCACCCTGGAGCTCGCCGGCTCCCTCCTCGGCGAAGGTGTACAGCGGCAGGCCGTCGTACGTCAGCTGTGACGATCCGTCGGGACGCTCGACCATCCCGAACTTGCCGTCAAGCGTGGAGTTCGCCGCGTCGACATCAGCGTCGGACGCGACGATCGGCTCCCAGAATTCCGCGCAGGTGTCGACGCAGTGGATCTGTCCATCCTTCTCGACCTCTGCGGTGTAGAGCGTGTGCCCCTCGGCATCGGTGAGCACGTCGGTGTCGTCAACCTCGGCCACAGAGACGAGCGCTGATCCGCCGCCGGCGGCCGATCCATCCGCGCCGTCGTCGCTGCCGCAACCCGCGGCGAAGAGTGCCGTGGCAGCAGCCGCAATCACGGTCCTAGCCAGGAAGAAAGTAGAAGGTCTCATACCAGGTATACGGGCCAACCCGCACCGCGGTTCACCGAAACCCCTGCTGCGCCGGTGACAACCAACCCTGAGAGCCGGGGTTGATCGCGGCCGCACGTCGGCGCATGCTCGGAGTAGGAGGTTGCGATGAATCCCTCACGCATTCCCGACGGCATCCCGGTCCTGTCACCTGGCCGGCATCGAACGCCACGACGCGGCGCATGCTTCATGGAGCTCGCCTCGGTGCTCGCCGGTGAGCGGTGGAGCGATCATCCGTCCTGCACTCATCCCTTGCTCGCCCATCTGGCAAGGCTGGTGAACGATTACACCAGCGACGACGGACGCCAGCAGCTGGCACCGCTCATCCCCTCGGTCGTGGGCCGACGCGGGAACGACCGGACGTGGCTCGCGGTCGCGGTTGCGGTTGCGGCGCAGGCCATCCCCGATGTCCCCGAAACGAAGCAGCGCCCGCTGGCAGCTGGCCTGCTTCAAGCTGAGCGCTTGTGCGCGGATGCCGAACCCGATCTGGCGGCCACCCGGCGGGAGGCCCAGCTCGCACTCGCGACGGTTCCTGGCGCGGTTGCCTGGGTCGATCGTCTTGGGATCCGAAGCCGGATCGACGCAAAGACCTTCGCCAGGCGTTGCGCGCCGACGATGGTCCGGTGCGCCGTCGATGGGGTCGTGGCGAGCGCCAGCCCCGATCATGACGGACGGCTGGGCGCTCTGCTCGAGGCCGGCATCGCGGCTTGTCCCGCGCCAGACTCGGAGATCGCCCGAGTCCGAGAGATCCCGAAGACAGCGCCGTCCGTCTTAAAGGCCTGATCAACCGTCACCCAGCGCCGCTCTCGCCCTCACCCACTCGTCGTACGGCACCGGGTCGGCGTCGTTCTCCGCCTGGCCGAAGATACTGTCGGTGAACCAGGTCCGGAGCGACACCATCTCCGGCGTGGAGCGCAGGGTGAGCAGCTGGTGGGTCTCGCCGAGCTCGTCGGCGAGGTTGTCCGCGGCCAGCAGCTCACGCACCACGGCGCCCATCTCGCGGGGAAGGGTCATCTCGATGTCGACGTACTCCAGCCCCGCCGCGGCCGCGTCCAGGGCGGTACGACGGCCCATGTGCCGCGCGAACGCCGGTCGAGTCACCAGCCGCTCGATGAGCTCGCCGAGCTCGCGCGGCGGGTTCGGGCCGTCCTCGGAGTCGATGAGTTGGAGCTCACGGACCAGATCGTCGAGGCGCTGGTCGATCTGGAGCCCCAGCTGCACCGGGCAGCGAGGAAGCCGCACGGTGACCCAGTCCGCGGGAACGGCGGCCGGCTCCGGCATCGCCTGCTCGCCGTACTCCACAGTCGGAGGCCGTACGTCGTGCTCGACGCCGTCGCCGACGAGCTCGGCCCAGATGCGTCGCCCGTCGACACGCTCCTCGATCCCCCAGGACTTCGCCAGCACCGACACGATCACCAAGCCGCGCCCGGTGGTGCCCTGGCTCTCCACAGGAGGCGGGGCCACGGCTGGGAGCGGGACCAGCGCGCCGTCGTCCTCGACGCTGAGCCGCACGGCCGGCTCGAGGTCACGCAGGCGGATGTGCATGTAGGGGCTGCCGCTGTGCAGGGCTGAGTTCGCCGCCATCTCGGTGATGCACAGAGCGGCATCGTCGACGAGATGCTCACGGCCCCACTCCACTAGACCGTCGGTGACGAATCTGCGCGCGCCCGGCACGCTGGCGGTCTCAGCGGCGAGGCGCACCCGCAGCTCAGGACGGCCATCGTCGGGCACGGACATCATGGGGTCAGTGTGCCTCGCGTTCGCGCAGGCCGTCACCGATTGAACATCAGAGTGCGCCGATCAGTGGGCAGGCGTGGAGTGTCGGGCGCGGTGCCGGCGGACGGCGGCGCGGTTGGCACAGCGGACCGAGCAGTAGCGCTGGCGGCCGTTGCGGGTGACGTCCACGACCACCGCGGAGCACGGGTCCCCCTCCACCTTCCCCGCTTCGCACCTGCTCAGGCGATGGATGCCCCGAGTGGTCAGGTGCAGTGCTGTACCCACGCTGATCACCGCTCGCAGCACGTCGGGAAGCGAATCGTTGGTGTCGTCGCGGTAGTGGATGTGCCAGCCTTCGCGCCCGTGATCGGTCAGCCTCGGGTACGCGGTCGCCTGCGCCATCAGCTCGTTGAGCAACCGCGCCCGTTCACCCGGCTCCGACGCGTCGACGACGCGAAGCCACTCATCGATCACGTGCCGAGTGCGCGCGTGGTCATCTGGAGACTCGGCGAAGTCCATCGTCATCCCGAACTCCCGGGTCCGAGCCTCGATGCCGACCCGGTCCGCAGGCCAGTCGTCGGCGAGCGACGCGGCCAGGAGCACGGCGTACTCGCCGTAAGGGTTGAGATGCATAAGACCATTACAGCAGAGTGGCCACCATGACCGACAGCGCAACAGAGGAGTCCCGGCGCGCGGACGCCACCCACGACCACGGTTGGCTCACCGAGTCCAGCCATCAGACCTCGGAGGGCAGGGTCGTCTATGTGCGCTGCGCACTCTGCGGCGTACGTCGCGTCGACCTGCAGCCTCATCCGCTCCTACCGCCGCGGGCACTGAGCCGCGAGCAGGGGTGACAGGAGGAGCGTCCTCCGTATCAGTCGAGCGCTCGCAGCACCAGTGCCACCGCCCGTTCGCCGCCCTGAGGATGGACGTAAGCCGCGTGCGCGGCCGCGACGATCGCGGCCAGGTCGCCCTCGTCGACGTCCTCACGGACGACGCCCGCGTCCTGAGCGCGAGACAGAAGGACAGCCATCGCGCGATCGAGGTCAGCGACCGGACCGGAAACCGCGGCGTCGACGTCGCCGGCACGAACCCGCAGGCGGGCAGCGAGCTCGTGGGTCGCCGCTCCTTCGGTGACCAGGTGCACCAGGAAGGTACGCAGGGCCGTGCCCGGCTCCTCGGAGTCCGCGTACGACGTCGCCGTGGCAACGAGGTCCTCGACCGCAACGGCGAGCACCGTCTCGACCAGATCGGCCTTGGTGGCGAAGTGCCGGTGGACGGTGCCTGCGCCGACGCCGGCGCGCCGGGCGATCTCGTCAAGGGACACGTCCGGCCCGTCGGTCGTGAACGCGGCGCGGGCTGCGGCCACCACCTTCGCGCGGTTGGCGACCGCGTCCGCGCGGAGCGGAGCGCTTGAAACGGGGCGCGCGCCCCGTTTAGGCTCAGTCATGTCCAGATCCTTCCACGGAGCTCAG
This sequence comes from Nocardioides sp. NPDC023903, assembly GCF_040639295.1. Classification (NCBI taxonomy): domain Bacteria; kingdom Bacillati; phylum Actinomycetota; class Actinomycetes; order Propionibacteriales; family Nocardioidaceae; genus Nocardioides; species Nocardioides sp. NPDC023903. The sequence continues at coordinate 14,395 of NZ_JBEZZS010000029.1, forward strand.
GAGCCCCGATGCCACTCACGACCGCTGATCGGCTGGCCATCCACGAGCTAGTGTCCCTACACGGGCACCTGGCCGACGACCGGCGCTCCGAAGATCTTGGACTGCTGCTGACGCCCGACGCGTCGTATGACGTGACCGCGTATGACCTTGGGGTGGTCAAGGGACTGCCGGCGCTCATCGAGCTCTTCGCCTCCGCGCCCGGCAACCAGCCCGTCGGTCACCACGTCACCAACGTGATCGTCACAGCCGATCCCGATCGCGACGACCGGGCCAGCGTGCGCTCCAAGGGACTCTCAGTCATGGCGGACGGACATACGGGCACGGTCGTCTACGAGGACGACGTGGTGCGAACGGCCGACGGGTGGCGCATCAGCGCTCGGATCGTCGTGCCGCCGCGGCCGACGAGTCAGGCGTGAGTCAAGCTGGTTGAGCGTCGCGCAACCGCTGTGAGATGACGGTGGTGACGCCGTCGCCGCGCATGGTGACGCCGTAGAGGGCGTCGCCGACCTCCATGGTGCGCTTCTGGTGGGTGATGACGAGCAGCTGCGAGGACTCGCGCAGCTCCTCGTAGATCTCCAGGAGCCGGCCGAGGTTGGTGTCGTCGAGCGCGGCCTCGACCTCGTCGAGGATGTAGAAGGGCGAGGGGCGCGCCTTGAAGAGCGAGACCAGGAACGCGACGGCCACCAGCGACCGCTCGCCACCGGAGAGCAGCGAGAGCCGCTTGACCTTCTTGCCCGGCGGACGCGCCTCGACCTCGATGCCGGTGGTGAGCATGTTGTCCGGGTCGGTGAGCACGAGCCTGCCCTCACCGCCCGGGAAGAGCCGCGCGAAGACGTGGTCGAAGGCGACGCGTACGTCCTCCCAGGCCTCGGTGAAGACCTGCTCGACGCGGTTGTCGACCTCCTTGACGATGTCGAGGAGGTCCTTGCGGGTCTGCTTGAGGTCCTCGAGCTGCTCGGTGAGGAACTTGTGGCGCTCCTCCATGGCAGCGAACTCCTCCAGAGCGAGAGGGTTGACCTTGCCCAGCGCGCGCAGGTTCTTCTCGGCGATCTTGAGACGCTTGGCCTGCTCGGCACGGACGTACGGGATCGGCTCGCGCTCGTTGCCGTCCTCGTCGGGGTGCTGCGGGACCAGCTGGTCGGGGCCGTAGTCCTTGACGATCGCCTCGGGGTCGAGACCGAGCTCTTCGAGGATCCGCTCCTCGAGCTGCTCGATGCGCATCCGCTGCTGGGCGCGGGCCATCTCGTCGCGGTGGACGGAGTTGACCAGCTCCTCGAGCTCCTTGCCGAGGTTGCGCAGCATCGAGCGGCACTCGCGCAGTGCCTGCTCGCGGCCGGCGCGGGACTCCTCGATCTCGGTGCGGGCCCGGGCAGCCTGCTGCACCGAGACCTCCAGACGGTCCAGCGCGTACGCCACCGCGGTCCCGACCGCTCGCGCGGCCTCGCCCTCGCGGCGCATCTGCTCACGGCGGGCGGCCGCCTTGGCGCGCTGCTCGCGCTCCTGACGGGCCGCGCGGAGCAGCCCTTCGGCACGGCCGGCCAGCGCGCGGGCGCGCTCCTCAGACGTACGCAGCGCCAACCGCGCGTCCATCTCACGCTGTCGTGCGTCGCGGGCGGCCTGGGCCAACCCGTCGCGGGCACTGAGGTCGGGCTCGTCCTCGGGGTCCTCCTCGGCCATCGCGAGGCGCTCCTCGAGCTCGGCGAGCCCGGCGACGGCGTTCTCGCGCGCCTCCTGCGCCTGCTCGACGGCGGCCAGCAGCCGCTCGGCCTCGCCGCGAGCAGCACGCGACTGCGCGCCGAACTGGCCTAGCTCCTCGGCCACGGCTGCCAGAGTCGCGTCGGACTCGTGCAGCTTGGCCAGCGCGACGTCGACCCGCTTCTGCGCGGCCAGCCGCTCGGCCTCGAGCCGGGAGGTCTCGAAGGTGGCCCGCTCGGAGACCGCGTGGGCCTCGGCGAGCTGGGCGGTGGCCTCGTCGACCGCGGCCTGCACCTCGATCAGGCTGGGCACGCTGGAGGAGCCGCCGGAGGCGACGTGGGCGCCGATCAGGTCGCCCTCGCGGGTCACCGCGGTGACCTCGGGGTCCTCCGCCACGAGCGCCTGAGCGGCGGCGAGGTCCTCGACCACCGCGACCTTGTCGAGCAGCCGCGCCACCGCGGGCCGCAGCACCGGCTGGCACTCGACCACGTCCAGCGCGTATTCGGCGCCGGAGGGCAGCGACGGCCAGCCGCCGGTCTCCTCGGGGGACCCGCCCAGGAGCAGCCCGGCCCGGCCGAGGTCCTCGGTCTTGAGGTGCTCGATCGCGCCGACGGCACGTTCGGCGGACTCGACGACGACCGCGTCAGACGCGGTCCCGAGCGCCGCCGCGATTGCGGCCTCGTAGCCGGAGCGCACCGCCAGCAGGGAGGCGACCGACCCGAGCACCCCGGGGAGGTCGGAGCCGAGCAGCGCGCCCGCACCGTCCTTGCGGTTCAGACCAATCTCCAGGGCGTCCTTGCGGGCGGCCAGCGTCGAGCGGTCCCGGTCGGCCTGCGACGCCTCGGCCTGCAGCTTGGCGAGACGCTCCTCGATGTCCTCGAGCGCGGCGGCAGCGGCCTCGTGCTCGGCGTCGAGGCCCTCCTCCCCCGCGTCCAGCCCGGCGACCTTGGTCTCCAGGGCGGTGAAGTCGCGCTGGGCCCGCTCGGCGCGCGCCAGCGCCTCCTCACGAGCAGCGGTCAGGCGCCCGACCTCGTCATCGGCGGCAGCGGCACGCGACTTGAGCGCGTTGACCTGGCCGGTCAACCGGGCCAGCCCCTCGCGACGGTCGGCGGCGGCACGCTCGAGTCCCTTGACCCGGCGCTCCTCCTCCGCGGCGGCATCCTCCGCTTCCTTACGAGACTCGACGGCCTCCTCGAGGGAGTAGCGAAGCTCCTCGACCTCGGCGTCGGCCGTCTCCTCCTGCTCGCGGGCCACCTCGGCCTGGGCCTCGAGCTCCTCGGGATCGCGCCCCTGGCGCACCTCCAAGTCCTCGGAGCCGGCCGCATTGCGTACCCGCTCGGAGGCCAGCGACTGGGTGCCGCGCAGCCGCTCGCGCAGCGAGTTCAGCGCGAACCAGGTCTCCTGCGCGGCGGCCAGCGCCGGCAGGTCCTCGCGCAGCGCCGCCTCGAGCACAGCCTCCTGCTCGCGTCCCTCCGCGATGGTCTCCTCGACCTCGGCCCGCCGGGCCAGCAGCGCACCCTCGTCGGCGAGCTCCTTGTCGAGCTCGGTCTTCGCGGTGACCAGGTCGTCGGCGTAGATGCGGGCTTTGGCGTCGCGTACGTCCATCTGCACCGTCTGCGCCTGCCGGGCGACCTCCGCCTGGCGGCCGAGCGGTTTGAGCTGGCGGCGGATCTCGACGAGCAGGTCCTGGAGCCGGTCCAGGTTGACCTGCGTGGAGTCGAGCTTGCGCAGCGCCTTCTCCTTGCGCTTGCGGTGCTTGAGGACGCCGGCGGCCTCCTCGATGAAGCCGCGGCGGTCCTCGGGGGTCGCGCGCAGGATCGTGTCGAGCTGGCCCTGGCCGACGATGACGTGCATCTCGCGGCCGATGCCGGAGTCCGACAGCAGGTCCTGGACGTCGAGCAGCCGGCACGGGCTGCCGTTGATGGCGTACTCCGAGCCGCCGTTGCGGAACATCGTGCGCGAGATGGTGACCTCGGCGTACTCGATCGGCAGCGCGCCGTCGGTGTTGTCGATCGTCAGCGAGACCTCGGCGCGGCCCAGCGGGGCGCGACCGGCCGTACCGGCGAAGATGACGTCCTCCATCTTGCCGCCGCGCAGGCTCTTGGCGCCCTGCTCACCCATGACCCAGGCGAGAGCGTCGACGACGTTGGACTTGCCCGAGCCGTTGGGGCCGACGATGCAGGTGATCCCCGGTTCGAGCTCGAGGGTCGTCGCGGAGGCGAACGACTTGAAACCCTTCAGCGTCAGACGCTTGAGGTACATCGGCTTCTCCCCCGGCTCAGGACCACGTGGTCGTACACAGTTCGCAACACATCAGCGTGGCTGAGGTGAGCCAGCAAATCTAATCGCCGCTGCTCAGGGGAACCCCAGCGGGTCGAGGATAACCCGCCGGGTGTGTCGATCTGGGGACCTCGGCGCGTTCTAGAGCCCCAGCGTCTGCTTCACCTCGGCCCGCAGCTCCCGCAGATGGGCGTCCGCGGCCGTACGCAGACCGGCGACTGCCTCAGGATCTGGGATGACCCGATCGGTGAACCGCTCGGCCAGGTCGGCGGCGTCGAAGGCGGAGACGTTGGCCTCCAGCCCGATGCGCTTCATGAAGTTGCGGTTCTTGTTGGTCGCGATCATCACGATCGACGGCACGCCGTACATCGTGGCCACCACCGAGCCGTGGAACTTCATGCTCGCGAACGCGGTGCACTCCCCGATCGCGCGGGTGAGCTCGTCGAGGTCCTCGGTGTAGACGACCTCCTTGCCCGGGATGTCGAGGTCATCGGCGTTGGCCACGTCGCGTCGACCGACGTCCATCGTGCCAAGGATGAGATGACGTACGCGCCACCCCTCCGCGATCGCCTTGCCGGCCATCTCCTCGACGCGCGAGTAGTCGTCGGGCTCGTCCAGGTTGGGGCGGTAGCGGGTGACCACGCCGAGGATCGGCGCCCCCTCGGGCTTGGTCGCCGGGGGAAGGTCCAGGGCGCAGACCATGTCGGGGGCGACCTTGATGTCCAGGTCGGCGGAGATGTTCTCGAGGATCCAGTCGGCGGTCGGCTGGTCACGTACGCCGATGAACTTCACGTTCGGGTGCTCGAGGAACTTCTTGTGTCTCTCGATGATGTGCGGCTTGATCTCGGTGTTGCGGTAGATCGGCACCCCGATACCCACCACGAAGACGGGCTTGGCCAGCATCTTGTGGTTGAAGTAGCGCGGGTCCGCCTGCCACGACTGCAGGATGTCCCCGCCGCCGATGAGGATGGCGTCCACCTCGTCGACGATCTCGGCGAGCGGCCGGTCGTAGTAGGGCTTGGTCATGTTGTCGGCGAGCACCCGCAGCTCGAACTCCTCGCCGAAGTACTGCTCATAGACCGACAGGAACAGCTCGTCGCCGTAGTTGCCGGCCCCGAAGAACCCAGCGAGCCCGATGACCGGCTTGCGCCCGCGGCGCTCCCGGCGGGCCAGCGCCGCCCTGATCTGCTCCTTGAGCGGGTCGGGAAGGCGGCGGGCCGCGGACCGCAGAACGGGGTGATGGCGCAACGAGGACAACGGAGAGCTCCTGGGGGATCACGAAACGGGCCACCGACGGTGGCGAACCGCGCGAGCGTAGCCGTGTCGGATGACTGCGAGCGCCCGCCAGACGATGTGCAGATGAACGCCAGGCAACGGCTACATGTCACCCGAGGCGATTCGACTCCACGGGCGAACAGCGCAAAGGGCACCCCCACAGGTATCCTTCGGCACACCCCCGGCAGCATCTGGCTGCCCCATGCGTCACCGAGGAGCTACTACCGTGGCACGCGTCCCCACACGTCTCACCCTGTCAAAAACCCTTGCTGCGGGAGGTCTGGTTCTCAGCCTTGCCACCACCGCTCTGGCCATCACGGGTCAAGAGCAGGCTGCGCTGGCGGCGCTCGGACTCGCCGTCGCCGGGTTCGGCAGCGCCACCCTCCTGGTGACCAGGGCGTGGGGACGCGCCAACACCCAGGTCAACGGGTCCATCAACGACCACACCCTGGCGACGGCAGCCCGCGTGGAACTGACCGAGCGCCGTGTCCTCGCCGCCATCGACGCAGCTCGTTTCGAGGCCGCCAAGCGAGCAGGAGCCGACCGGCTCTGAGAATCAGCCGGTCAGCGCGACATCTCCACCGCAGATCTCATCGAACCAGGCCCACAGGGCGGCCTCAGGGGGCTCAGCCCCCGGCACAGTCGCGATCTGCGAGACCTCGCGCGCATTGGTCATCGCATCCACGAGGTCTTCGGCCGCAAGATAGCTGTTGGCCGGCGCCTCGATCCTGCTCCCCGCCGGGACATGCGCAACCGCACCCGAGGCTGCTGCCTCGGCCGCCAGACGCTGGACCACCGTCTGCTGCGTCTGGGTGATGACGACATGCTCGGCCGTTGCGAACATCACCGAGTCAGTGGTCTGGCCGACGTCGAAGATGACCGGCAACGCTCGGCCCTTGAGGCTCTCCAGGATCCAGGCGCGCACATAGGGAACGCCCCGCATGCGAACGTCGAACCCAGACTCGACCAGGGAGTGCGCGACGCCCACGGCACGGTCGAGCTCGGCTCTGCTCGGCACCGTCGACAGCGAGACGACGACGCTGCCCCGACCCGACCGTAGGCTCGGCGCCTTGCGAGGAGCGACCGCAGCCGGGAACGGCGCGCGGGTGACCCGCCCCAGCGACTCTGGCCCGGCCCCGCCTTCCCGCACGCTCCACATGGGCTCGGCACCGAAGGCCGTACGAATCACGGACTCGACATAGCCACGGTCGTACGTCAGCAGCGACACATCCGCGACGTACTCGTCTCGATCGGTGATGATCACGGCCGACTCCGCCCGGATGCCGGTCTCGAGGCGCGGCGGGAAGGAGAGGGTCGTCGGGTCGATGCAGACGACCGTCTTGGCGACAAGGCTGTCGTCCCAGCTAGCGCCCTCGACGGCACCGCGCGCGATCAAGTCCTGCACCGGCTCGATGTAGCGGTCGGACCGGAATCGCTCGAAGTTCAGGGACTCGACATGAACGACCGCGATACGCGGCGCTGCGATGCCTGCCCGTGAGGACGCCAGGCGAGCGATCCAGTCGGCCGCCTCACGTTGCCGCGGCCCGTCCTGTCGCCAGTCCCCGAGGACGACGAGGTCGTACTCAGGCGAGGGGTCCTGCGCCAGCTGGAAGCGCCTGGCCGCCGGGAACGCTCTCCTGTCGCGCCCGAGGAACGGCGAGGCTCCGTGCCGGATCTCGTCGTGCCAAGCCAACAGGGCCGATCGGTAGACCATCCTCGCCGGGTGCCGCCACCCCCTGCGGAACTCGTCTCGAGACAGGCTCCCTGCGCTCATCCTCATGAACTGGAGAGGCTCATCGAGGTCCACCACGGCCCCGTCGCCGAACACCGCTTCGATACGGAAGTGGAACTCTGTATCGGCGGCTTTCCGGACCGGGTCGAAGGAGCCGAGAAGCGGCCAGACCTGGTCCTTGCGGAACATCAGGGTCGGCGCGACCGCCTGCCGGGCGACGTTCTGGCGCCGCGACACGATCAAGTCGTCGGACAGCTTCAGGGCCATCGTACGAACGGCCACGATCGACCGCTGTGACTCCAGTGCGGCCACTTCGCGCTCGATGCGCTCCGGGTGTGCCCAGTCATCTGAGTCCTGGAACGTGACGTAGACGCCGGTGGCCTCATCGATCGCGCGGTTGCGAGCGACGTACGTCCCACCGTTGTGCTCTTGGGTGATCACCCGAACCCGCGGGTCCAAGGCGGTCGCCTCCGCATAGATGCCCTCGAAGTCGTCACCGGAGGCGTCATCGACGACCAGGATCTCGAGGTCCCGCCAGGTCTGAGCCACGATGGAGCGCACCGACACCAGGAGCTCTGCTCCTGGCTGGAAGGAGCTGATGACGACCGTGACCCGCGGACCTGTGACGACCCCGGGTTCGATGCTCGCAGCAAGACGGTCGAACGGACAGGCTCCGTCAGCGGCTGGCTCGAGGGCGAGCGGAGCGAGGCCGGACATGACCGTGTCGTTGATCTGACGAAGCCACGCCTCCTCGGTCGACGCTGGCCGCACGGCCGGGTTCGCGAGATCGACCGCCGCGTGCTCCCTGGCTTCGTCATCGAGCCGAATGTGCGGCAGGACGGCGGCAAAGTCTTCGCCACGACCACGCTCGACCAGCAGGTGACACAGGAGCTCGCCCTCGTGAAGCTCCAACAGCTGAGGGTCGCGCTTCGCGATCGCCAGCAGTGTCTCGAGCGCATCATCAAGCTCCTCGGCGCTCTTGGGGGCCACTCCGACACAATGCGCAAGAGCCGCTGCCCACCGCGCAGCCCGAGGCCCGACGAGCTGGCGAGCGTAGATCCTCATCAGCTCCTGGCTGGCGAGTGAGTCCATCCGCTTGGCGACTCGCCCTACGGTGGATGCCGCGACCCAGGTGCGGTCCAGCTCGGCCGCGATCCGAACCAGGTCTGGCCGGTCCTGGCCATGAGCGCCCCTCAGGATCGGAAGCTGGCCCGGGTCACCCACGAAGGGCTGTGATGTCATCTGATCTCAGGGTCTTTCTCGTCACATCGTCTCCGCTAGGAGCGAGCCCCCGCTCGAAGGCGTGTCACTTGCCTGAGATCAAGATCGCCACATCCTGCCGTACTTTTGCAGCCCGGAGCATATCACCGGGTAACCTGCTTCCGCCCCATTATTGGAGCGGCCCCACAGCCCAGGATCGGACGGAATCACCCCGGTGACCCTGACCACCACTCCCCCGCCAGCGTCACCGTCACCGACGCCGACACACCCGGCGCCTCCCGTCGACGGACTGCGCCTCGACATCGAGGGGCTCCGCGCGATCGCCATCGGCACCGTGCTGATCTACCATGCCGGCGCGGCCTTCCTGCCCGGCGGGTTCATCGGGGTGGACATCTTCTTCGTCATCTCTGGGTTCCTGATCACGGGAGTGCTGATCCGCGAGGTCGAGAAGACGACGCGGGTCTCGCTGCCACGCTTCTACGCGCGGCGCGCCAAGCGACTGTTCCCTGCCGCGGCGCTTGTCTTGGCCGTGACCTCGCTCGTCACCTGGCTGACGAGTTCTGAGGTGCACTGGCGCACCTTCGGCGGCGACATCGTCGCCGCGGCCCTATACGTGGTCAACTGGCGTCTCGCAGATCGTTCTGTGGACTACCTGGCTGAAGGGACCGGCGCCTCACCGGTCCAACACTTCTGGTCGTTGGCGGTCGAGGAGCAGTTCTACATCGTCTGGCCACTCCTCCTGCTGGCAGTCGCTCTTGTCGTCCGTCGCACCGGGCTTCAGGTGCGCCCGCTCATGGCCATCGGCCTGTCCCTCATCGCGCTCCCCTCGCTGGCCTGGTCGATTGCGCTGACGGCGTCGAACGCCCCGGTGGCCTTCTTCGTGAGCACGACCCGGCTGTGGGAACTGGGCATCGGGGCACTCATCGCGGTCGGCGCCAGCCTATGGCGCTCCTTGCCTGCGGTAGCCGCCCGGCTCCTTGGTTGGGGTGGCCTCGGCGCCATCTTGGCGGCCGCGCTCTTCTTCGACGAAAGCTTCGCCTGGCCGGGCGCGTGGGCACTGGTGCCGACGTTGGGCACGGCAGCCGTCATCGTCTCCGGCAGCCGACACCGCACAGAGGTGCAGCGCCTGCTGTCTCTCAAGCCCGCGGTGTGGCTCGGCGGCCTGTCCTACTCGCTCTACCTGTGGCACTGGCCGGTCCTCATCGGATATCAGAATCTGTTCGGCCAGCCCAGCCAGACCGTCGGACTGCTGCTCATCCTCGGTTCCGTGGCGCCCGCATGGTTGTCCCTGCACCTGCTGGAGAACCCCCTGCGCTTCTCTCCTGCACTAGCCCGGTCGACGCGTAAGACGCTCGCGATCGGGGTCGCCTTGTCGATGGTCGGCGTCCTCGCCGGCGGCCTCCTGATGCTCGCCGTGCCTTCATCCAGCCCCACCGGTTCCGCACAGGGTGCCGCCGCCCTCACCGTCAGCGGAGACAGCGTGACCGGCATCCAGAACCCGCCGACGGCCTCGGGGATCACCCCGGCCCCGGCTGATGCGATCAACGACGTGCCCGACGCCTACGCTCGCGACTGTCAGGCCGAGATGGCCGACACACAGCCGAAGACCTGCGAGTTCGGCAAACCCGACGGCGATCGCACCATCGTCCTGGCCGGCGACTCCAAGGCGCTGCAGTGGTCGGGAGCGCTGGACACGATCGCCACCGACGCCGGCTGGCGCCTGCTCACCACGACCAAGTCCTCATGTGGGCTCTTCGATGCAACCCGTGACGAAGGCGGGTCCGAATACACCGCCTGTCGCGAACACAATGGGCGCGCCGTCGACGAGCTCATCGAGCTCGGACCAGATGCGGTCATCGTCTCCCAGAGGCACAACTCGGCAATCGACCCGGAGACAGGGAAGGGCAGTCAGGCTGCGATGGTCGCCGGACTCGTCCGCGTCTGGAAGCGGCTGACAGCTGCCGGCATCGACGTCGTCGTCCTCGTCGACAACCCGACCCCTGTCGACGCCTCGGGTGAGAGCTATGAGGTCTACGAGTGCGTGGCCGATCATCGCGACGACCTCTCTGCCTGCTCGTTCTCCCGTTCAGCGGGAGCCGCCGAGAGCGGTGCGCCGGCACTTCTCGAGGCTGCCCGACGTGTCCCGGCCGTCAAGGTCGTCGACATGACCGACACGATCTGCAACGACACCACGTGTCCGCCGGTGATCGGCAACGTGCTGGTCTATCGCCAGGGGTCCCACCTGACGAACCGGTACGTGACGTCCACCCGAGCGGTCCTCCAACGGCGGCTCGAGCAGGCGATCACCCCATAAAACGGCCGAAACCGACTCCGTTGACCAGAGCCGGTTCCCCCTGAGCGAGGACGACTCGCTCGTGGTGTTTACAGAGCTACCCGCTCAGGCGGGCTGCATCTCCTGCATCGAGGAGTCGAGGTCGGCGGTGTGTGCCGCGACCAGCGCGTCGTTCTCCGTCTTCAGAGAGAGAACCAGATCCTCAAGCTCACGCACACGCGCACGCAGCCGAGCATTCTCGGCGGTGAGATGTGCGGGAGTCCGCAGGTCGCTGCTCATGTAGCCGATCAGCGCCTTCGCCATGAATACGTTCCTTCGCTGGAATCATAGAAGTTCCCGAACTATCGGGCCGTCTACAAGGGTGGCACCCCTAGGTGCCTTGCGTCAATGTCGCGTACCGGCAGAGACGAGACCCAGGACCTTTGGTCCACTTGGTGGGGCAGGCGGGGCATTCGCCTCGCGGAACGGATAGTTCGAATACACGAGACCGTCATGCTCCTCACGGGCACCCGCGACCCACACGCCGCCGTACTCGACAGCACTATGCTCGTCAGCCAGCTCAAAGATCGACCGCTCGGGGATGACCAACTCGTCGACGTCGGCATCGATCACGCCGGCAGCCAGGCTGAGATAATTCTGCCGGGCGTGCTCGAAGCCACCGGACTGGCAGAAGTCCGAGTCCCAATACATCCCCTAGCCACCCTGCGAGCCGGCCGACCGCGGTGACCTCGAGGCCCGCGGCTCGTACCGCGTTGACCTGGGTGAGATCCACGCGCGCTCGCACGACCTTCTTGAAGTCACGTAAGACGCTGCCGCTGGGGACATCGAGCTCCAGGTTCAGCAGAGGAGGCCGACGAGAACGACCTCCCCATGATCCGCAAAGACGTCCTAGAAGACGGTGGTGTCGTCGACCTTTTCGAGATAGTCGGCTTGGCGCATGCGCTCGGGCCGCGGGGGCGTCCGTCTCACCGGCGCGTCAGCAGCAAGCACAAGAGGGGCAACGCGATCCATGCGTACGATCGGCTCTGGCGTGGGGATGGGGGTGGGCTCGACAGCGGGCCGGCCGGCATACAGATGGTCGATGAGGTCGGCATAGCTGCGAGAGATCCCAGCAGGCGCCAGGCGTCGGCTGAAGGCCAGTGCTGCCTGAGCGACGTCATCGGCCTCGAACCAGCGGGATGCGAGAATCTCGGCGATCGACGCCGCCGCGTCACTGGGGTCGAAGAAGCGAACCCACGGCTCGTGGCCGAAGTCGGCACGAAGGTGGGGCTCATCAGGGATTACGACCGGCACGCCATAGGTCGCTGCGAGGTGCAGGCTGCCCGAGTTGAGGACCTTCTCATACGGAAGCACCATCACATCGGCCGCGGAGAACCAGTCGGATATCGCCTCGTCCGGAACGAAGTCGAGATGGGACGTCACCGCGACGCCTGCGTCCGCAAGGGCATCGAGACGCTCTGTGAGATCGACACTCGTCTTGCCGGCGAGCAGCATCTCGAGGCCATCGACCGAAGCAGCCGCCAAGGCGACGGCGTCGAAGAGGCTGTTGATGCCCTTGTAGGGACGGATCTGCCCGAGGAAGAGCACGCCGGTGGTGTCGGAGCCGGCACCGATGGCCTCGCGCGCCTCGGTCTTGGGCAGGCTGCTTCCGTAGACCCCGGCATAGCTTGGGTGCGGGATGTGGACGACCTTCGCCGGATGGATCCGATAGGCATCCGCAACGACCTGGACGGTCTGGGAGTTCATCACATGTACGACATCGGCGAGGTCGGCGATGCCTTGGTGAAGGCGGGCCGCCGCCGCGCGGAAGGCGGTGTCATGGGGAAGCTCGTTGTGAACCGTCCACAGGATCGGCCGGCCGTGAGACTTTGCCTCACCCAGCGCATCGAGGAGGTCGGTGACTGCCTGCTCGGCCTCCTCGACCGAGGCACAGCTCTCCGTTACGGGCGAGGGCCAGTGCAGATGGACGACTCCGCCAGCCCAGGGCCTGCGGAGATCCGTGATGAGCTCTCCGGCCCAGGTCTTCCCGGCCATGTCGTAGCCGCGAGCCCGGGCTTCCAGGGTCAAAAGGTTGATGTACGGGTTGTCCTGCCACGCCGGGAAGGTCAAGACGCGTTTGACTGACGGCTCCGCGGTCGTCGTCGCATTCCCCTGGCTTTTGCCGCGAGCTCCCTTTACAGGCTGCAGCATGAACTCGAGGTGACGAGTGCGATGCGAAAGAAGCCGGACTCGCCTGCCGGGAAGGTCCCAGGAGTATCTGCCGGGCACACCATCCGTGACCACGACCTTGACGTCGCGCGACGGTCGTCCAGTGCGGGTCATCCGCATCACGGTCTGCCACGAGTCACCCAGGTAGTCCTCATCGACCGGGATGACAGCTTGCCAACGCATCGGCGCACCGGCCCGCTGGACACCGGCTCGAAATGCCGGCACCACCCGCTCCTTCGAACCGCCCCTGGCACGGAGGACCAGCACGAGGTCCTCGAGCTCGTGGGCTCCCCTCCCCAGGGAAGCCACTCCACGCAGGACCAGGCCGTCGTCGCGGCCCGTGGCTGACTGGACCTCGAACTTCGCGGACTCTTCATCGACGAGCAGGTACGTGACCGCTGACGTCGCGTCACCGTCGAACGAGCGGCCGCTCCAGTGCTGGACGGCATCCGTGCCGACCGCGGCAATGAGCTTCTCGATCCGAGGTACGAGCTTGTCGCCCTCCGCCGAGGTAGCCACCGCACCACCCTGGGCCAAGGGCCTGATCACACGGCGTACGATCCAGTCGCTGATCAAGCCTCGCTCCGCCTCCACCTCCGGATCGAGCCTCTCGAGCAGGTCGAGCACCTGCACGACCCCAACGACAGTGGCCGCGAACGGTTGGCGTGGCAGGTCCGACTCAGCCCAGCGACGCGAGGCCCCGCCAGCAGCCAGGAACGGCATCAGCGCGCCGGGCTCGTCGGTCACCACGATGCCATGCAGATCGATCAGCTCAGCCGTGAACCGTTCCAGCGCCGCCACCTGCTCGTCGTCGAGGACACGGATGGAGCGCGCCCGACTCTCCCACTGCGTCCGCACGAAGTGACGCACGTGACGATCTGCGATCTCGCCCGAGAGCCGCTCCCGCACCACCTTGAGCGCTGTCGCGCTCTGGTCGATCCAGTCGCTGAAGGTGGGCTCGCGAAGGTAGTCCGCGGAGATCGCGGCACCGTGGCGCCGGTGCCGGTAGACGACCTGAGGCACCACGGAGATGCGCTCCGCGGCAGTTGCGACCGTCGCCGAGAACACGAGGTCCTCGCAGTGCGCACGATCGGGGAAGGTGACACCGCAGGCGTCGATCAGCGAACGACGGTAGACCTTGTTCCACACCACGTGGTCTTCGAGGAACTCAGGGCGCTCCTCCACATGGAACCCGGAGGCTCCGTGACGATAGAGGCTGCTCGTCTGCGTCCAGTATGCATCCGAGCGGCCATCTTGGTAGATGTCCTCGCCGGCGCCTGCCACGATGTCGGCGTCGTCGGCAACGGCCGCCGCCATCAGCGACTCGAGAGCACCTTCGACCATGACGTCGTCGGAGTCGAGGAAGAAGACGTACTCCCCCGTCGCATGCGCGAGGCCGACGTTGCGCGCCGAGCCCAGGCCGCCGTTGGCCACGACCACCACCGAGAACCGAGAGTCGCGGGCCGCGTACTCACGGGCGATCGCCTCGGAATCATCAGGGGAACCGTCGATCACGATGACCGCGTCCCACGCGGTGTACTCCTGGAGGGTGATCGACTCGAGACAGGCACGCAGCCAACGCTCAACGTTGTAGACAGGAACGATCACACTCACCGTGGGGAGCGGCGAGGCGGGTTGGTGCGGGTTCATAGCGACGTGGGGGACCTTGAACTCTTGCTGTGATGTAATTGGGCGCCGCAATTGTAAGGTCAAACCGGCACACCGTTTGCAATCAGTAAAAAATCGAATCCGGAAGCATTTCTCGTGCCTCGTGTCGCGCCCCCACGCCCGAAAACCCCCACCATCTCAGTCGTCATGGCCGTACGTGACGTCGGCGACTGGATCGACGCTGCGGTCGACTCGGTGCTGACCCAGAGCCTCGACAACCTCGAGCTCATCGTCATCGACGACGGCTCGACCGATGACACGTTGAACCGGCTCGCGCAGGTCGAGGATCCGCGCGTCATCCTGCGATCTGCGACCGGCAACGGTGGCGCGGCAGCGCGCAACCAGGGGATCGCCATGGCCAGGGGCGAGTACCTTGCGTTTGCCGATGGCGACGACATCGTCCCCACCCACGCCTACGAGCGCCTGGTGAGTCAGGCGCGGAGCACGGGTGCGGAGATGGTCGTGGGCAACTACATGACCTTCAGCCCGAGCAAGGCGTGGACGCGGCAGACGAACCTTCCGCTCTATGGCGCGGTCCGTGTCGGCGTCACACTCGCCTCTGAGCCGGACTTCATCCGAGACCGGGTCTGCTGGAACCGCGTGTTCAAGCGGGCGAGCTGGAATGCGCTCGGCCTTGCGTTTGCCGATTCGAAGCGCTCCAACGACATCCGGGTGATGACGGACGCCTACTGTGCCCTCGCTTTCGACGTCATCCCAGACGTGGTCTACGGCTATCGCAAGCGGGTCGGCCGCAGCTCGATGACGTCGCAGCGGTCCGCGCCCGACGCTCTGGCGGAGCACTTCGCCCAAGAGCTCGGCTGCATCGAGGCCATCGAGGCCTACGGCGACGAGCAGGTCGCTGCGAAGTACTTCGAGGGCGTCCTCGGCCATGACGTGTGGCACCACATCCGACCGGTTCTTGCCCTTGGCGGCGCCACCGATCCTGCCTACGCCGCGGCGCGCGACCTGACCACCGCCCTGCTGAGGCATGCTCCGGAGACGTCCCTCAAGGCGATCAACCAGACGACGAGGCTGACCTACCGGTTCATCATCGCGGACAGGTGGGAAGCTGCGGCCATCGTGGCCGAGGAGAGCCCGGAGCGCCTGCGGGAGCTCCTCGAGGCTTTTGGACACGAGCAGTTCGTCACCCTGTGCCACCAGACCGCGCCCCATAACAACGCTGCCCTGGTGCGCATCACACGACGGGCCTTCCTCGACGACGTCGTGACTGACGCTGACCACTCCATCGACGATGCCGACCTGGTCGTACGCCTCCGGGCCGCCAGGCGGATGCAAGAAGCCGGGATCCCGACGAAGCGTTTCAAGCCTGCCGAGCTCGCCGCGCTCTCCGAGCCGCTGGACGACGTCGCATCCGTTCGGGTCCGCATCCAGCAGATCGTTGAGGCGGCAGCGGTGGCCACGGCCGTCGAGCAGACCCCCGCCCCGAGGCGGGGTCTGCTGGCGCGTCTCGCAGGGCGTTGACAGACGCCTGGTCCCTCAGCCGCGGCGGCGGCGCTCACGCAGCTGCATGAGCTCCTTCTTCTCCTTGCTGGTCAGCGAGTCTGCGCCCTCGGCGTGGATCTTCTCGAGGAGCTCGTCCATCCGCTGGTCGTCCTTGGAGACGGTCGAGGACTCCCAGGGGCCGGTCACCACGGTCGGGCCCGACTTGCGCTTCTTGGCCTTGGCGGGCTTGGCCGGCTTCGGCTGGCCTGGACTGCCAGCCACCTGCGGGATCCAGGGGAACCGGTCGAGGAGCCCGAACTGGCGCGCCACGAAGGCGTTGACGGCGAGGCCGACGACGAAGACGAGCAGCATCACCCAGCTGCGGTAGCCGAGGTACTGGATCAGCTGGATGCCGACCAGGATCACACCGAAGAGCCAGGCCGGGATGTTGAACATGAACATCCGGTCGGGCCACTGCGCGATCCACAGCAGCACCACCATCATCTCCAGCATCCCGAGGCCGGCGAGGAGGTAGTTCGGGTCCAGCACTGCGCCGAAGACGACGGTCAGGAACGAGAGCACTGCGGTGAACGCCACCAGCAGCCAGGCGAACCGGACCTTGCCGAGCTCGTTGCGCTCGAGGTCGGAGCCGAAGTACCAGAAGAAGAAGATCGCCAGGACGTCGAAGATGCTGAACTGCGGGTAGGCGAACGGCCAGGTGACCAGCGTCCACAGCTTGAGCTCGGCGAGGTTGGGCTGGATCAGGGCCAAGCCGGCCAGCACACCCTGGCTGCCCATCACGGCGAAGAGGATCAGCCCGACGATGCTCGTGAAGACCACGAGCCACGTCGTGGTCACCCCCAATGAACCGATGTGGAACCAAGGCTCGTGGGGGTAACGACCGCCTGGGGTCAACCGGAAACGTTCTCGCACGGGGCGAGCCTATCCACGCATTGGTTGCCGCGTCAGCAGGGCACTCCCACCGACTTCCTCGATGTTGCCCAGATCAGGCGGCAGCGCCGGATCGTTGCGCCACGGATGCTGCCTAAAGGCCGCCCGGGCGCCGTACCTGTCGATCATCGCGATCAGCGCCGTGAGGTCCTCGGCCCGGTCCTGGGCGACCAGCCACGCCATCAGCCGCTGAGCACGTGGGACCGCCGTGTTCTCGAACGGCACCCCGGCGTCGTACCAGAACTCCAGGACGGCGCCGCGCAGCAGCTTCCAGTAGCGGCTCGGGTCCTCGGTGTCGGGGTGGACCGCCGCGCGGAAGTGCTCCCACATGTCGATCGGCAGGACCTCGACGAGCAGGGTCTCCATGAGCTTCGCCGAGCCGGCCGCGCGAACGAGGTCGATGGTCTGGCGCTTGGTGTCGATCCGCTCGATGAGGTTCGCGATCTGCGCACGCTTCTGCGTCGCCGAGGACCGATCGGAGCGGACCTGCCAGTCGTAGACGATCTCCGTCATGACGTCGAAGGAGTCGGCGGCGAGGAACACCTGGGTGAGCGCGACCTGGTCCTGGTATCGAGTGCGCTCGGGGAAGGCGATCGCGTTCTCCGTCCAGAACGACCGCCGGAAGATCTTGTTCCACACGAAGATGTCGGCGAGCATCAGCGGCGCGTCCTCGATCCGGCACCTGAGCCGTTCCTCCGCGTGGTTGCGACGCATCAGCGGCGTCATGAACCTGCGTTCCACCCCGTCATCGACCGCAACCCGCTCTGCCGCACCGACCGCGAAGTCCGAGCCCGTACGCCGCAGCGACCGCACCATCGCCGACCACGCATCGCGCGGAAGGGTGTCGTCGGGATCGACGAACGTCAGCAGCTCACCGGTTGCCGCGTCGATCCCGGTGTGACGCGCTCGGGACACCCCCGAGTTCGGCTGGGTGATGACGGTGACGCAGGACTCCTCCGCGGCGAGGCGCCGCAGGATCTGCGCTGACCCGTCGGTCGAGCCGTCGTCGACGACGATCACCTCGAGCTTCGAGATCTCGCTCCGCGGCTGGTCCAGGATGCTGCGCAGGCTCTTCTCGACGTACTCCGCCACGTTGTAGACCGGTACGACGACACTGAGCGTCGGCCTGAAACCTGCCAGGTCCCTCACCCGACGGACTCCGGCTTCGCTCAGCTTCCTCCAGCCCGTCACGCCCGAGCAACTCTCACAGTCGGGCGTCCTTCCGGGAGCTTGTGGGGAGCCACCTGTTGTCCTTGTCGAGCTGTTGACCAACCGATGGCGGGGCGTGTGGTGCACGCCTGTGCCGGTATGGGTGGGCCGTGGTTTGTCTTCCCCGAGATCCGGATGACCACGTCGCCACCCGGCAAAACCGCCAGCCCGAACAAGGCGGTGCGTCGTCTCTGAAATCAAGACGAACGGACCAGAGATTAACCCACGGGAATCCGGTTTCCTTAACCAACGCTGAGGATGGTCGGAACTGTCATATGGCCGCAACATTCGGAGGATCCGAAGGGGCTGTGGGCAATAGCCCAGATGGGCTATTTACCCCTGGATTCGGCGGACTCGAGGTGCCGGCTGGCAGGTGGGGCAGAAGTAGGAGGAGCGGTTCATGAAGGCGGTGCGGCGCATCGGCGCACCGCACCGGTCGCAGGGCTCGCCCTCACGTCCGTACGCAGCGAGCGACCGCTCGAAGTAGCCCGACTCGCCGTTCACGTTGACGTAGAGCGCGTCGAAGGAGGTGCCGCCCTGGGCCAGCGCCTCGGTCATCACGTCGCGTACGTGGCCGAGCAGCTCGCGCACCTTCGGGCCGGTCAGCCGGTCCCCCGGCCGTTCGCCGTGCAGCTTCGCGCGCCAGAGCGCCTCGTCGGCGTAGATGTTGCCGACGCCGCTGATCACGCTCTGGTTGAGCAGGATGCGCTTGATGCCGCTGGAGGAGCGGCGTACGCGGGCCACGACCGCCTCCGCATCGAAGGCGGCCTCGAGCGGGTCGGGGGCGATGTGGACGATCTCGGGCGGGAGCTCGGCTCCCCCGGGGCTGATCGACAGGCCCCCGAACATGCGCTGGTCGACGAAGCGGAGCTCGCGGCCCTCCGCGGCGCCGTCGAGGCGAATCCGGACGCGAAGGTGCCGCTCGTCGGGCGACTCCGGCGGCTGGACGAGCATCTGGCCGCTCATGCCCAGGTGGGCCATGAGGGCGTCACCGGAGTCGAGCGGCAGCCACAGGTACTTGCCACGGCGGCGGGCGCCGGTGAGAACGCGGCCCCTCAGCTCCTCGGCGAAGGCCGAGGCACCGGCGAGGTGGCGGCGTACGGGCCTTGGGTGCAGGACCTCGACCGCGACGATCCTCGCGCCGAGTACGTGGCGCTCGAGGCCGGCGCGTACGACCTCGACCTCGGGGAGCTCAGGCAAGGACAGTCCGTCTCAGGCGGAAGAAGAGGCGGCGGCTTGGATCTCGCCGTAGGCCGTCTCCGCGGCGGCCTGCTCGGCCTCCTTCTTGGAGCGGCCGACGCCGTTGCCGTAGAGCTGCTCGCCGACCCGGACCTTCGCGGTGAAGGTCTTCATGTGGTCGGGGCCCTCGTCGGTGATGACGTACTCAGGCACACCGAGGGCACGCTCGGCGGCGAGCTCCTGCAGGGAGGTCTTCCAGTCGAGCCCGGCACCGAGGTCGGAGGCCGCCTCGATGAGGGGGTCGAAGAGTCGATGGACGAGGACCGTGGAGACCTCGATGCCACCGGAGAGGTGGACCGCTCCGATCACCGCTTCCACGGTGTCGGAGACGATCGACGCCTTCTCGCGTCCACCGGTGGCCTCCTCGCCGCGGCCCAGCTTGATGTGCTGGCCGAGGCCGATGGCCTGACCGACCTCGGCCAAGGCGCGGGCGTTCACAACTGCCGCCCGCAGCTTGGCCAGCTTGCCCTCGGGCAGGTCGGGGTGGATGCGGTAGAGGGTCTCGGTGACAACGACGCCGAGCACCGAGTCGCCCAGGAACTCCAGGCGCTCGTTGGTGGGCAGGCCACCGTTCTCGTAGGCGTAGGACCGATGGGTCAGCGAACGCTCAAGCAGCTCGGGGTCCAGGATCGGATCCCCGAGCGCTTTGCGAAGCTCGGCGTAGTTGGTCAGGAGACTAACCGCGTGTCAGATCAGAGGACCTGGCGACGCTCGGCGCGAGCGCCGTACTGGCCGCACTCGCCGCACGCACGGTGCGGGATGTGCTTGGCGCCGCAGGCGGGGTTCGCGCACGTCACCAGGGTCGGCGCAACGGCCTTCCAGGCCGAGCGGCGGTGGCGGGTGTTGCTGCGCGACATCTTCCGCTTCGGGACAGCCACTGTTTTCTCCTCTTATTCGGCCGGTCGGATCTCGATCGGCTACTGAAGCCTAGTTACTGGCGAACTCTAGTTGCTGGGCTCATCTTTCAGCGAAGCCAGCCCCGCCCAGCGCGGGTCGACCTTGTCGCCGTGGTTGTGCCCGGGATCGTCCGCGAGCCGCGCCCCACACTCGGGGCACAGTCCCGGACAGTCGTCCTGGCACATCGGCTGGAACGGCAGTGCGAGCACCACCGAATCCCTGAGCACCGGCTCGAGGTCGATCAGGTCGCCCTCGGTCCGGCTGGTCTCGTCGTCCTCGTCAGGGGCCTGGCCGTCACGAGAGTCGTTGTAGACGTACAGCTCCTGGATGTCGACCTCGGCTTCATCCTCGATCGGCTCCAGGCACCGCACGCACTCGCCCTCGAGGACAGCAAAAGCCGTCCCCGTGACCAGCACACCCTCCATGACCGCCTCGAGCCGCAGGTCGAACTCGACCGGCGAACCCTCAGGGACAGAGAGGACTTCAATACCAAGATCCGCCGGCGCCGGCACCGTCAGCTCCACGTGACGCTCGGACCCCGGGCGGCGGCCGAGCTCGCGTGTATCGAGCACGAGCGGCGCTCTCGGGTCCAGGGCAGTCATGTTTCACTTCCGGATGAGGGCACGACAGATCAGATGAGATCCTACCGGGACCGGACGACGGCGACCAAAAGGACGGTCACCACACCCGCCACGCACGCGACACCGGCGATGCCCGCCGCAACCCACGCCGCCGACTGGAAGACCGGCGCGGTGGCCAGGTTGCCGCCGGCGGGGTTCGGCGGGGCGATGTGGGCGGCGAAGACCACGAACGCCGCCGCGGCCCAGACCGCGACCGCCGGCCCCGACATTCGCGGGGTGGCGGCGAGCCCGAGCGCGGTGAGCAGGCTGGTCACGACGGTGAGCGGGATGAGATAGCGCCAGTACGCTCCCCCGCCACCGGCCACGTAGTTGAGCTGGATCCCGACGATGACCGCGGTCAGGGCGAGCAGCAGCAGCGCCGTCGCCACCCGGACGGGCTCCCGCCGCGACCGGGAGAAGGCGCGGAGGCCAACCACCAGGCCGATCACGAGCGGGGCGAGGGTGAGCACGGCGCCGATGGTGACGTGCTGCTGGAGAGCCGGCGGGATCAGGAGCTGGCGCCAGATGTCAGGGTCGGTGGCGACGTCGAGCACGGGGCGTACCTCCCGTTCCTGGAGGGGGCTGCCGGGCTTGCCGACGAGGTCGGTCTGCATGCCGGACCAGTTGCCGGTGGCGCGGAAGTTGCGGAGGTAGAACCACGCGTTGACGGCGACGGCGAGGAGCACCGCGACGCCCAGGCGCAGGATGCCCGCCCAGTCGCGGCGCGGGCCGAACAGCCAGACCAGGCCGAGGGTCGTCGCGCACAGGCCGATGAAGACGACGCCGGGGAGCCGGGTGCCGAGGGCGGCCGCGGCGTACAGACCGAAGAGCACCAGCCCGCGGGTCCGGGGCCCGTTGCGGAGCAGCCAGACGGTCTGGCCGACCAGGAGGGTGGCCCACAGGACGAACAGGTTGTCGTTGAAGACGACGCCGCCGAGCCGGGTCAGGGCCGGGCTGAGCGCGGTGACGAGACCGGCTGCGACCGACACCTCGGGGCGGCTCGGGACGATCTGGCGCGTCGTCCACATCACCGCGGCCACGACCAGACAGGTGATCACGAGGGCGATGCCGCGCGCGGCCATCCCGGCCGCGAGCAGGTGGCCGGCGTCGGTGAGCGGTCCGACCACGGGTGCCAGCAGCAGGTAGAAGAGCGGTGGATGCTGGCCGGTCCAGTCGAAGGGCAGCGTGTAGCCCCAGATCTGCGGCATCCGCATCGGGTCGCCGATGCTGATCAGGGTGCCGTGCCAGAGCTGGTAGGCGTGGTCGACGTGGGCGACCTCGTCCTTGGTGCCGTAGAGCGGCGAGGAGAGGGCGTAGCCGGCACACACGCCGGCACAGGTGATGAGGTTGGCGATCAGGCCGGCGGTCCAGAGCTGTGGTGCGGTGGGCCGTGCGGTGGGCACAGGGGTCTCCCGAGTGGTTCGTTGGCTGGTGACGGGGCAGGTGACTGGTCTGGGACAGGAAGGTCGCCGGCGCGACGGGTCAGGAAGGCGGCGACCAGGGCGACGACGACATCGACCAGGACGGCGATCCCGCGGACCAGCAGGGCGACCAGGAGAGCCAGCCCGGGCGAGAGAACGCCGGAGAGGGCGACGACCAGGACCGCCTCGCGCAGCCCGGCGCCGGCCGGGAGCCCGATCGCGGCCATGCCCAGGCTGAACCCGAGTGCATAGCCGCCGACGCTGGCCAGCAACGAGGGCAGCGGATCGCCACCCAGGCCGACCACGACCACCCATATCTGGAGGCCGAGCAGGAGCCAGACCACGCCCTGCAGCGCGAGCGCCGTGCCGATGCCCCGCCACGTCGGCAGCACCTCGAGCGGCCCGCGTCGCAGCAGCCGCAGCCCGGTGTCGACGACCTTCGCGAAGACCGGCGGATGCAGCGCCACCAGGATCAGCGGCAGCAGCAGGATCGCCCACCAGTAACGCGCGAACGTCTCCTGGCCGAGGAACGGCATCAGCAGCACCGACACCATCACCCCGGCGCCGACGGCGATCGCCAGCACGAGGACGCCCTGGGTCAGGGACGTACGCCGCGGCACCCGCTCGGCGCGGGCGAGCTCCATCTGCCCGACGATCGTCCACACCGAGCCGGGCAGGTACTTCCCCAGCTGGCTGACGTAGAAGATCCTGGCCGCGGGCACCAGCGGCAGCGGCGAGCCGAGATCGGCCAGCACCACCCGCCACATCAGCAGCGCGACGCACTGGGCGAGCAGGGTCAGCGCGAAGGCGACACCGAGCACCCACAGCGGCAGTTCCTCGAAGCCCCGCACGAGCGCGTCCCAGTTGCGGTGGACCGCGTACGCCGCCACCAGGACGACGATCGCGACGACCACCGCCTTGAGCGGCACCGCCTTCGTCCAACCTCGGCCCACGGGTCCTCCTTGGCAGCACTTTTCGGGTGCCGACATCTCAGATGCGGGGTGTGCTGCTCGAACTTTCCTTGACCTCGACCCTAACGTTGAGGTGATGCACATCGTCGCCTTCGGCACCTACGACGTGGCCTCCCATCCGCGGGTCGCGGTACTCATCGAGGGCTTACGCGCCTGTGGCGCGGAGGTCACCGAGGTCAACCGGCCGCTCGGCCTGGACACCGCGGCGAGGGTGGCGATCCTGCGACAACCGTGGCGGCTGCCGCTGCTCGTGCTGCGCCTGCTGACCTGCTGGAGCGGGCTGGTTGCCGAGTCGCTCCGTCGCCGTCGGCACGGGCGTCCCGACGCCGTCCTGGTCGGCTATCTGGGCCACTTCGACGTGCACCTGGCCCGTCTCCTCCACCCCCGTTCGACCATCCTGCTCGACCACATGGTCTCGGCGGCCGGGGTCGCCACCAACCGGCGACTGGCCGGCTCGGGCGGGTTGAAGCTGCGCCTGATGAAGGCGATCGACGCGATGGCACTGAAGCAGGCCGACGTGGTCATCGTGGACACGGTCGAGCAGCAGGAGGGACTGCCCGAGGACGTACGCCGGCACTCGGTCGTGTGCCCGGTGGGTGCCACCAAGGAGTGGTTCGACGCGGGCGCCAGGGCGCTCGAGCGGCCGACCGAGGAACCGCTGAAGGCCGTCTTCGTCGGCCTCTTCTCCCCCACCCACGGCGCACCGGTGATCGCCGACGCCCTCGACATCCTCGCCGACGACGAGCGGATCGAGGTGACGATGGTGGGCCAGGGTCAGCAGTACGAGGAGGCCCGGCACCTCGCCGCCAGCAACCCTCGCGTCTCCTGGGTCGACTGGGTCGACGCCGAGGAGCTGCCCGACTTCGTCGCCGGGTTCGACGTGAGCCTCGGCATCTTCGGCACCGTCCCGCAGGCACGACGGGTGGTGCCCAACAAGGCGTTCCAGGGCGCCGCCGCCGGTGCGGTCGTCGTCACCTCGGACACCGCGCCCCAGCGGCGGATGCTGGAGAGCGCGGCCCTTCTCGTCTCCCCCGGCAGCCCGGAGGAGCTCGCCTCGGCCCTGACCAAGCTCGCCGACGACCCGGACGAGGCCCAGCGCCTGCGCGAGGCCGCCTACGAGCAGGCCCGGGAGCACTACACCCCGCAGGCCGTCGCCTCCCCCATCCTCGAATGTCTTACGTGAATCCAACCCGACCCAGGAACCAGATGACGCTCAACGCCACCGACCGCCCGCTGCCGCCGCTCGCACCCCGCGCCTGGCTCCGCTACGACGTCGTCAGCCGAATCATCGACCGGCAGGCTCCGACGACGGCGCTGGAGATCGGCTGCGGCCAAGGAGCCTTCGGCGCCCGCCTGGCCATGCGCGCCGACTACCTCGGGGTCGAGCCCGACGCGGACTCGTTCGCGGTGGCGTACGAGCGGATCACGTGCATGGGCGGCACGGTGCTCAACGCGATGTCTTCCGAGCTGGACTCGGGGCGGACGTACGACATGGTCTGCGCCTTCGAGGTGCTCGAGCACATCGAGGACGACAAGGGGGCGCTGGCCGAGTGGGTCACCCACATCCGCCCGGGCGGGCAGCTGGTGCTCTCGGTGCCGGCCTTCCAGGAGCGGTTCGGGCCGATGGACCGGCATGCCGGGCACTTCCGTCGCTACAGCCCCGAGGAGCTCACCCACCGGCTCGAGGAGGCCGGTCTGGGCGAGGTCGACGTCACCGTCTACGGCTGGCCGCTCGGTTACGCCCTGGAGGCGGTCCGCAACCGGATCGACGCCAGGAAGCTGGAGAAGGTGGGCGACCTCACACCCGAGGAGCTCACCCGGGCGACCGGGCGTACGTTCCAGCCCAGCGGCCAGCTCAAGGGGGCCGCCATCGCCCTCGCGACCAGCCCGTTCATGGCCCTGCAGCGGCTACGGCCCGACACCGGCACCGGTCTGGTGGCCGTCGCGACGAAGCGCGACTGACCCGCCGGGCGGCCGACCGAAAGACAACT
This sequence comes from Nocardioides sp. NPDC023903, assembly GCF_040639295.1. NCBI lineage: Bacteria > Bacillati > Actinomycetota > Actinomycetes > Propionibacteriales > Nocardioidaceae > Nocardioides > Nocardioides sp. NPDC023903. The sequence continues at coordinate 39,509 of NZ_JBEZZS010000029.1, forward strand.
TGAGCGACCTACCGCGCGCGCTACCTGCGCCCGTTCCCGACTACTCATAGATTTCCGGCTGTGATCCCATCCGATCGGTGGCGCTCGGGCGTCGTACTGGCACTCCTCGCCCTCTTCGTCGCGGTGACCTTCGGTCCCGCGCTCGTGGGTCAGGGGATGCTGCTGGACACCGGATGGCTGCACGCGATGATGCCGTACGCCGCCGACGGCCCGATCCCGCAAGGGACGCTGTGGTGCCGCGGCGACACCTGGGACTACTACCTGCCCGGCGTCGAGAACATCGTCGAGGGCGCGCGCCACGGCAACTGGCAGACCTGGGCGCCCTACGAGGTGGGTGGCACGCCGCTGGCCTCGCTGCCGAACCACGCGGTGCTGAGCCCGGTCTCGTGGCCCTACTGGGTGATGCCGCTGTGGCTCGCGCCTGCTTGGGTGAAGCTCACCGAGCTGGTCCTGGTGCTGGCCGGGATGGTGCTGTTCCTCGGCCGGCTCGGGGTGCGGCGCAGCATCGCGCTGGTCGCCGGGCTGGTCTTCTTCACCTCCGGGTTCATGATGATGTGGACCAACTGGCCGCACACCAAGGTCGCCTGCCTGGTCCCGCTGCTGCTGTGGGCGCTGGACCGTGCGGTGCGGGAGCGCGGCGCGCGCGACCTGGCCGCCGTGGGCCTGGTCGTCGCCGCGATGCTGCTCGGCGGGTTCCCCGCGGTGACGATGTTCGCGCTGACCCTGGGTGGGATCTACGTGGTCGTCCGGGCGCTGGCGCTCCGGGACGCGCGGCGCACACTGATCGCGGGCGGCATCGCCGCCGGCGGGGTCGGGCTCGGGGTCGCGCTCTCCGCTGTCCAGGTGCTCCCCTTCGCGCTCAACATGAGCACTCTCGGGCTCGACGGACGGGTCCCCAATCAGGTCAAGCCCGCCAGTCTCGTGCTGACCACCGTCGCCCCCGACGCCTACGGCACCTGCGTCGACGGGCTCTGGTTCGGCGAGGACAACCCGATCGAGTCGATCTCCTTCATCGGCGTCGCGGCGCTGATCCTGGTCCTGTGCGCTCTGGTCGTCCGGCTCCCCGGCGGCCGCCGCCCCTCGACGCCCGCCCTGCTCGCGGTCGTGCTGGCCGCGGTCGTCTGGCTGCTGTGGATCGGCGGGCTGCCGCTCGAGCTGCTCCAGAAGCTGCCCGGCTACAGCTCCAACAGCTTCGGGCGGGCGAACTCGATCTTCGGATTCCTGTGTGCGGTCCTGGCCGGGATCGGACTGGAGCGCCTCGTCCAGCGGGCCGAGGCGTCGCGGTCCTCCGATGGGGAGGGTCGATCCTGGCGTCCGCGTCTGGTGGTGTCGCTGGTCGCGGTGCTGGCGGCCGCCGGGGTGGCTGCGTACTTCCTGTTTGCGGCGTACGCATACATCGACGGCGCTCCGCGGCCGATCCCGGACGTCGCCGCGAAGCTGCGGATGCCGGCGCTGCTGGGGGTGGTCTCGGTCCTCGCGGTGGCGGCGACGCTGCTGCTGCGCGGCCGGCTGCGGCTGCTGGGCCCGCTGGTGCTCGTGCTGGCCGTGCTCGCGCAGAGCACGATGTTCGCGCGCGAGGTGCTGCCGCTCACCGACCGTGACGAGTTCTACCCGGTCACGCCTGCCCACGAGTTCCTGAAGGAGAACCTGGGAGAGGAGCGCTACGGCGCCTCGAGCTGGGAGCACACGGGCGTCGCCGACCACTACCTGTTGCGTACGCCGACGGGCCATGAGTTCACCTCGCCGGAGTGGAAGGCGCTGATCGCCGCGGTCAGCCCTGATGCCCAGCTGTCCCCGACCTACAGCGACTTCCCCGCCAACGTCCCCACGCCGGGGCGTCAGCCGGTGCTCGACCAGCTCTCGGTCCGCTACTGGGTGACCCAGCCGATGGAGGTCATCGGGGCCGCCGAGCCGACGCCCGTGCCGACCGCGCAGCGGCAGCTGCTGACCGTGATGCCCGACCAGCAGGCGACGTGCCAGGTCCCGAAGGGCAACCTGCGCGGGATCGAGGTCACCGTGCCGAACGGCCTGAAGCCGCGGGCGCAGGTGCCGACGGTCGTCCGAGTGAGCGTCGGGGCCGGCGCCGAGAAGGTCACCTCCGAGCGGGCCATCGCCGTGAACCGGCCCCTCAAGCGCGGCGAGAAGCTGCGCGTTGCGATCCCCGACCAGCGCTTCACCTCCGGTCCGGTGCCGGTCACGGTCTCGTTCGAGGGGAAGCGGAGGCCCGTCCATCTGGCCGGTCGCACCGACGGGTCCGCGGTCTGCACGGCGGTCCGTCCGGAGAAGGGCGACGGCCTCAGGGTGGTGCACGCCTCGGCCGGCGCGGTCGTCTATGAGCGCGCGAGCGCGCTGCCCCGCATCCGCTGGGCCGGCACCAGCGAGGTCGTCACCGACGGGCCCACGCGAGTGCGACGACTGACCGAGGGCGTCGCTCCCGGCACGGTGCTCCTGGACGACGACTCGACGCCGGCCGCATCCGGCTCGACCGCCCAGGTCGACGTACGCCGCGACGAGGCCGAGACGATCTCGGCCGAGGTCACCGCCGACGGAGACGGCTACCTCGTCGTCGCCGACTCGATCGCCCGCCCGGGCTGGTCGGCGACGGTCGACGGCCGCCCGGTGGACCTGGTCCGCGGCAACCACGCCTTCGCAGCGGTACCGGTCCCCGACGGCGCACACACCGTCACCCTCCGTTATGACGCCCCCGGCCTGCGGGCTGGGGCGGTGATCTCCGCAGTCGGCGTACTTGTTCTTCTTGGCCTCCTGTTCATCCCGACCGTGTTCCGAAGGTGGCGGCGAAGCAGCATCTAGAACACGTTCCACCCAGCGACACCGCAGGCGTGACACCGCTCCGCCGACGTACCAAGGTCTCGCTCATGGCTGTTCAGATCGCCGACCTGTTCGAGCATGTGGTCGATGTCGTCCCGGAGCGACCGGCGTTGATCGCCGGCGAGGTGCGCTACACGTACGCCGAGCTGGACGCGGAGGCCAATCGCTTCGCCCATCACCTGCTCGGTGCCGGGATCGAGCCGGGCGAGCATGTCGGGCTGATGGCCCGCAACGTGGCCGAGCATGTGGTCGCGATGCTGGGGTGCTTCAAGGCGCGGGTGGTGCCGATCAACATCAACTACCGCTACCTCGAGGCGGAGCTCGACTATCTCTTCGAGAACTCCGGGATCGTCGGCCTTGTCCACGAGGACCGCTACGCACCGGTGCTGGCCGGGGTCGTCCCGAAGCACGAGCGCGTGCGGCATGTGGTTTCGATACCCGACGGCAGCGGCGAGAGCACCACCTACGGGTCCATCGACTGGCGCACGGCGCTCGATCGCCAACCCGCGACGAGAGGGTTCGGCGAACGCAGCGCTGATGACGTCTTCATCATCTACACCGGCGGGACGACGGGTTACCCCAAAGGCGTGGTGTGGCGGCAGGAGGACGCCTGGCGGGCGCTGGGAGGCGGCACCGACTTCGCGACCCGGGAGCCGATCGACGAGTTCGCGCCGTCACGGGCCGCGGCCGAGAATCCGTCGCCACTGGTCTCACTCCAGCTCGGGCCGATCATGCACGCCAGCGGGCAGTGGGCGATGTTGATGCGGTTCATCACCGGGCAGACCAACGTACTTCTTCCCAAGTTCGACCCGCCGACGATCTGGCGGACCTTCGAGGCCGAACGGATCAACACGATCTCGTTGGTCGGGGATGCGATGGCACGTCCGCTGATCGAGGAGTTCGAGCGCGGCACCTACGACGGCAGCACCCTGACGACCGTGACCAGCGCGGCCGCGCTCTTCTCCGTCGAGGTCAAGGAGCGGTGGATCAAGACGTTCCCGGACGCGGTGGTGCTCGATGTCATCGGCTCGTCCGAGACCGGGATGACCGGCAACGGACGGATCGAGCACGAGACGCTGGCGGACAAGGGGTCGCTGGTGCACCTCGGCCCGGGAACCGCCGTGGTCGACGAACAGCACCGGATCATCGATCCGAGCGAGGTCGGTGCGATCGGGCTGATGGCACGCTCGGGCACCATCCCGAGCGGCTACCTGGGCGATCCGGAGAAGACTGCGCGGACGTTCATCGAGATCGACGGCATCCGGTACGCCGTGCCCGGCGACTATGTCCAGATCGAGGAGGGCCATCGGCTGACCCTGCTCGGGCGCGGGTCGGGCTGTATCAACACCGGCGGCGAGAAGGTCTTTCCCGAGGAGGTCGAGGTCGCTCTCAAGTCCCATCCGGGAGTCTTCGACGCCCTCGTCTTCGCGCTTCCCGACCCGACCTACGGCCAGCAGGTCGCAGCCCTCGTCGAGCCCCGGCCAGGTGTCGCACTCGACGTCGAGGACGTCCGCGCGCACCTGCGCACCCGGCTCTCGGGCTACAAGGTTCCGCGCACGGTGCACGTCGTCGAGAAGGTGCCACGACACGTGACCGGCAAGGCCGACTATCGCCGTGCCCAGCAGATCTCCCACGCCCTCTGCGCCGAGAAGGCGAGCTGACCATGTCGTACGTCACTGTCGACCGCCCCGCCGACGGCGTAGCCGTCGTCACCCTGGACCGTCCCGAGCGGATGAACGCCATGTCGTTCGACGTCATGGTGCCGGTGCGCGACCAGCTGGTCGAGATCGGCCACGACAACAGCGTCCGGGCGATCGTGATCACCGGCGCCGGCCGTGCGTTCTGCGCCGGCGCGGACCAGGAGTCGGCGGGACGGCCACCACACACCGAGGGCCTCGCCCGACCGGGCTATGCGTTACGGTCTTTGGATCTCCTGGAGGACGTGATCGGAACGATCCGCCGCCTGCACCAACCGGTCATCGCAGCGGTCAACGGTGCGGCCATCGGTGGCGGGCTCTGCCTGACTCTCGCGTGCGACATCCGGATCGCCTCCACCGCGGCGTACTTCCGTGCAGCCGGTATCAACAACGGCCTCACCGCGAGCGAGCTCGGGCTCAGCTATCTGCTGCCGCGGGCGGTCGGCTCCAGCCACGCGGCGGATCTGATGTTCACAGGACGCGACCTGGGTGCTGAGGAGGCCGCCCGCATCGGGCTCGTCTCGCGTCTGGCCGACCCGGTGCTCGATGAGGCCATCGCGATCGGGACGCGGATCGCGGAGCTCTCCCAACCGGGCATCGAGCTGACCAAGAAGTCGCTCCATGCCGGGATCGCAGCCGGTTCGATGGAGAGCTACATGCCGATCGAGGGCATCGGCCAGCTCTACCTACGGCTGCTCACCGACAACTTCGAGGAAGCCACGCGCGCCCGCAAGGAGGGGCGGCCGGCACGCTTCCGCGACGACCTGCCCCGACCTCCGGCCCGTCCCTAGCCCACCGAGCTGCCCGGCCCACGGGCGAACGAGCGGACACGGCGTAGACCGGTGTTGAACACCAGGTTTCCCTAGCACATACGCCGGATGACACCAGCGAGGGGGCGTGGGGCCGCGGAATCCACGCGGTAATGTGGCGGCTCAGAAGCCCCTCATCTGCCCGAATCCCGTGTTCGGTCCCACTACTTGCCTGAGGTCCCTGTGAAGCTTGTCGTACAAGTCCCCTGCCTCAACGAGGAGGAGACGCTGCCGTCCGTGCTGGAGTCGATTCCGAAGCAGATCCCCGGAATCGACGAGATCGTGATCCTGATCGTCGACGACGGGTGCACCGACCGGACGGTCGAGGTGGCCAAGGAGCACGGCGTGCGCGAGTTCGTGCACCACTCCCGCAACCAGGGTCTCGGCCGGAGCTTCCACGACGGTGTGGTCCGCGCGCTCGAGCTGGGCGCCGACATCGTGGTCAACACCGACGGCGACAACCAGTACCCGCAGGACCGCATCACCGACCTGGTCCAGCCGATCATCCACGGCCAGGCCGACATCGTCATCGGCGACCGGCAGGTCGACCAGATCGAGCACTTCTCCGGGCTGAAGAAGAAGCTGCAGAAGGTCGGCTCCAAGGTGGTCAACATGGCCGCCGAGACCGACCTGCCCGACGCGGCCAGCGGCTTCCGCGCCTACTCGCGCGAGTCGCTGATGCTGCTCAACACCGTGACGCGCTTCTCCTACTGCATGGAGACGATCATCCAGGCGGGCAACAAGCGGATGAAGATCGCCTCGGTGCCGATCGAGACCAACGCCAAGACGCGTGAGTCGCGGCTGTTCAAGTCGATGCCGGAGCACATCATGAAGTCGGGCGCGGCGATCGTGCGCTCCTACATGATGTACAAGCCGTACGCCATCTTCGTCTGGCTCACCGCCTCCTTCTTCGTCCTCGGGGCGATCCCGTTCTTCCGCTACCTCGTGCTGTGGATCAGCGGCGACAACGGCAACCACATCCAGTCGCTGCTGCTCGGTGGCGTGCTGATCAACCTGGCCTTCATGTCCGCGATGCTCGGCGTGATCTCCGACCTGATCCGCACCAACCGGGTGCTCATCGAAGACGACCTGGAGCACACCAAGAAGGCTCGCTTCGGCAAGTCCGGCACCGAGATGCTCCGCGACCAGACCTCGGTCGCCGAGTTCGACCTGCCGCACACCCAGGCCCGCGCGAGCAAGTCATCTGCCCAGTCCGGCGAGACGTGGACGACCAGCCTGTGACAACGACCCACTCCGACCCGGTCTCCGCCACGGAGGCCGGGTCGTCGGCTACGCCCAGCCTGAAGAAACGGCTGCTGAAGATAGCGCTCGCCCTCGTCGTCGTGCTCGGCGGCGCCTACCTGGTCTGGCGCCAGCGCGACGACCTGGCCATCGCGGTCCAGGAGCTGAGCCTCGGCCGCGTCGCGGTCGCCGGGGTCCTGGCGATCGTCGGCACCATGCTGATCGGCCAGATCTGGGTCGCTCTCCTGCACGGCATGGGCATCCGGCCGTCGCTGCGTGAGTCCCACTCGGTCTTCTACGTCTCCCAGCTGGGCAAGTACCTGCCTGGCTCGGTGTGGCCGGTGGTCGCACAGATGCAGTTCGGACTGCGCTGGGGCGTCGCGCGCCGGACGATGCTCGGCGCCAACATCCTCTTCATGGGCGTCGTCGTCGCCAGCGGCATCGGCGTCGGCGCGCTCCTGCTCCCCTGGTCGTCGCCCGAGGGCCTCGACCGCTACTGGTGGCTGCTGCTCCTGCTGGTGCCGCTGGCCGTCTGCCTGCACCCGCGCGTCGTCCCGGGCATGATCGACTGGCTCTTCGCCCGGCTCGGCCGGGCACCCCTCGGCGTACGCCTCACCGCGCGGGGGCTCTTCACCGCGATCGGCTGGGCGGTGCTCGCCTGGGTCGCCTTCGGCCTCCACCTGGCCGTGATGATGCAGTCGTACGCCTCGATCGGGCTGCTCGAGATCGCGGCCGCGACCGGCGGGATGGCCCTGGCGTGGGCCGCGGGGATCGCGTTCATCCCCGCCCCGGCCGGCGCCGGGATCCGCGAGGCGCTGCTCGCCCTCACCCTCGGCCCGATCATCGGCGTCCCCGAGGCGCTCACCGTCGCGCTCGCCTCGCGGGTCCTCCTGCTTCTTGCCGATGTGCTGCTGGCTGGTCTGGGAGCGATTCTCGGGCGGCGTACGTCCTAGCCGGTCGGGCCGCGAGGCAGACGGCGAGCACACCACACGCCACGCCCGCGGCGACCACGAGCTCCGCGCCCCGCGACTCGGAGTTCGGCAGGCGGCCGACGTACGTCACCGAGTCGACGAACCAGCCGAAGATCAGCAGGGCATAGCCGCCCAGCGCGAACGTGATGGCGGCCGCCGCCAGGTCGACCCGAGACTCGCGCCGGCCGAGTGGGACCAGGTCGACGAGCGTCATCACGCCGACGGCGAGCGCCGTGGCCAGCAGCGGCATGAGCGGCATCAGATAGCGGTCGTTGGGGTTCCCGCCACCCGCAACGAAGCCGACCAGGTTCGCCAGGACGAGCGCCGCGTGGACCGTGAGCAGCAGCCACCCGGCGCGTGAGGTCGGCAGGTCTGTCGGCCCGGTGGCCCCGCGCCGGACGAGCAGCACGAGAAGGCCGATCACCGCGACGACGGCCAGCACGTCGGCCGGCACCGCGTACCCCTCGGCCAGCACCGGTGCCCACAGGCGCTCGTACCAGTCCACCCAGAGCGAGCCGTCCGTCAGGATCTGCCACCAGGTCCCGTTCGGCTCTCGGTCGAACATGTCCAGCAGCGCATCTGAGGCGGTCGGATCGCCGTAGAGGACGATGTTGCGGACGTAGAACCAGCCGGTGGCGAGCGCCGGCACACCGGTGGCCACGGCCGAGGCAGCCAGGGCCCGGATCACCCCGCGCCGGGAGCGGTCCCTCAGGAGCAGAGACACCGCGATGGCCGCGCCGCACAGGACGACGGTCAGAACCCCCGGCGCCTTCGCCCCCGCCGCGGCGGTCCCGGCCAGCGCGACCAGGGCCAGGCGCCTCGGGGACAGGCCACGGTTCAGGATCCGGATCGTGGCCAGCAGGGTCAGCGACGACGCCGCGACCGCGACCCCGTCGTTGGCGATGTGCCCGCCGGCGGTCACCAGCACGGCACACGAGGCGCTGATCCCGGCGGCGAGGAACGCGACCGCCGCCCGCCGGGTCACCTCGAAGGCGATCAGGCCCACCAGCAGCACGCACAGCGCGGAGCCGACCGCATTGATGAGCCGCATCCCGACGACCATCACCTGAGGTGCGTCGAGCGCCCCGGCCGCGGCCACGAACGGCAGCGACATCAGGTAGTAGAGCGGAGGGTGGTTGGCGGTCCAGATGTGCCGGTGCGGCTCGTCCGCCATGGTCTCCAGGCCCTCGACGACCTGGGGATAGCGGCGAGCATCCGTCGTCACGGGTGTGTCGATCGTCGGCAGCCGTCCCGAGGCCAGCTCCACCGCATAGCCGGCGTTCGGCCCCTCGTCGCGGGTCTGGTACTGGAGCGACCGGGTCAGCGCGACGTAGCTGCTCAGGCTCAGCGCGAAGAACGCCATCAGCACCATCGCCGCCAGCAGCCGCTTCTGGAGTCGTACCTCGGCGCGGTCCTCACTGGGAGAGCGGAGCATTCACGACCTTCGGATGAGCTTGCGGGCGATGGCGAGCCTATGTCAGGTTCTCCCGTGCTCTCATGCTCTGGCCGCGTGTCCTTAGAGTTCGCTCTTGTCTTCGGATGTACGCGCCCTGGCGACTAGGGCAGCCTGCTGGAGGTCCTGGTGCCGTCGGGCTGGACCGTGACAGCCCGCTTCTCGAACGGCTCCAGCGAGCGGTGCGCCCAGATGCGGAAGCGCTTGTGTTCTTCCGCGATCAAGACCTCGGCGCAAGGCTCGTAGTCCTTCTCGATCGCGGTCTCCACCCAGCCGCCGCGGGCCATCGCAGTCGTCTGCAGCACCACCGGGACCTCTCCGCTGGCCATCATCGCCGTCAGCTGCTTCTCGTTGCGACCGAAGTCGTAGTGGAACAGGTAGAACGGCGTCGGGTTCTCGACATCGAGGGCGTCATACAGCGACAGCTGGTTGCCCAACACGAAAGCCGTACGGCCTCCCTTCAAACACCGTGTCATCTCGGGTCGTATCGCGTCTCCCCAGACCTCGGCGGCCTCGAGCTGACGACTGTCCCGGCTCAGGTCGTCGACGTGCTCGACGGCTGCGGCCAGGGGAACCACTCCCAGGACGAGGCAGGCACCCGCGGATACGGCGACCAGCCTCGCCCGCAGCCTCGTGCCGATCATCATGACGCTGACCGCGAGCACGAGGAGCAGCGGACCGATCAGGCTGTGGGCACCGAATCCGAACGCAAGAGCTGCATCCACCCACGCCGCCCCCGCCGCGAACCCCACAATCGCGGTCATCGTCTGCCAACCGGACATGGACCTCGGCCGGCTCGGCAACGAGATCTGGTCCCTGCGGTCGTACGCGTCGCAGAGGACGAAGATCAGAGCCGCGAACACCAGAGCACTCACGGTCTCGGCGTGCCCGGGCCCGGGACGCCGGATGGGGACGGTCGCGAGAAGAAGAGCGCACAACGCGAGGAACCGCGTCGGGTCGCTCGCCAGACGCCAGATGACCGGCACGAACACCAGCAGCAGGAGGAAGGGATAGACAGCGACGATCTCGTAGCCCTCCCCGTCGGACGGCACGTCGAAGAAGGGCCAGCCGAAGTGGTTCGGAAACTGCTGGGCCTGACCGAAGACGACCTGGCGGTTGAACTCGGCGAGGCTCATTCCGTAGCCGATCCGGTAGAACAGCACCTCCGACACGACTCCGACCAGGATTCCGGCGGCGAGGGCGACACATCGGGTCAGCCCATCCCGCACCGCTGCCTCGTCCCGCCCGAAGAGCTCGTACAGTCCCGCCGCACCGGTCAGCAGGATCGCCAGCTCGACGTGCTGCCAAAAGAGTGCCGCCGGCACCAGCACCCGCACGACCAACGACCAGCGTCCGGAGTCGAGCCGACCGCCGGGCAGGAGGATGAACGCGAAGACGACAGGGAGGACGTACTTCACCTGAGCGGGCGACGCGAGCGTCAGGACGGCCAGCGCCATCGCGGCGATCGCAGCCGGATGTACGCGTCTGCGCAGCCCCATCGCGGCCACGAGGATGGCAGACAGCGTCACGCCGAAGAAGCGGCCCAGGAAGAACTCCCACCACAGAGGATCGCCACCGGCCAGGCGATAGACCAGGCTGTTCACCCACCACGAACCGGCGTTCCAGCCGTGCTGGAAGTCGACCAGCGGGACCGCACCCTCGGCCGTGAGCTTGCCGAGGTAGTACTGCGCTCCCCTGTCCCCGGTCAGCGGCTCCATCTGCGCGGTGAGGGTGTAGGCCGCATGTACGACGGCGACGACGACGATCACCGCGAAGGTCGCCCATCTGACCGGGCCGATGGGTTCACGCGCTCGGCTTGCGTCCGAGGGGACCGCTGTCGTGGCCGACGCATCGAGCATGCTCCGAAAGTACGCGCTGTCGCATCCAACTGGGCGCGGAACGCTGGGACCTACGTCCTGAAGCCCCGTCAGATCTGCTCAGCGCGATGCTTGATCAGTCGCGACGCGTCCTGTGCCCCAAGCCTGATCTCCCGTTCCACGTCGTTGCCGTCCACGATGAACTCGAGTGCGCCCTCATCGGTATAGAAGCGACGTACCAACGCCTCGAGTTCCTCCGCCTCGCTCAGGCCCAGGCGAACAGCCAGCGCGACGATGTCATCAGCGTCCTTTGCGCGCTGCGCGATGAGCTTCGTCGCGAGCAAGAAGTCGTCAGATGCGTACGTGACTCGAAGCCCCGGCATCGCCGGAGGCTCGAACACCTCCGGCGAGAGCGGCGGCATCCACATATTCGCATTGGAGTTGAGCCAGTTCGCAGGCAGACCACGTTCCTCGGCCAGCGCGCGAGCCTCCTCGATCACCACCGGCTGGCGGGTGATGCCATCGACATCGACGGTGACGCGATTCTCCCGGATCCCGCTCGCGGCAATCGCGGCGCCGCCGACCACGAAGACCGACGCCGCGACTCCTTGGTCCCGCAGTCGCTCGTCGAGCACCGACAGCAACGCCTGGATCTCGGCCGCGGTGAACTCGTGTCGCCGGTCGATACTCATGCCGTGGCCAGGTCACGCTCGGGAACGTAGATGCGGAGGCGTCGGAGCCAGAGCGGGGTCCGGTCGACGACCCGCTCCGGGCTGAGGAAAGGATGGGGAGGCTGCCACTCCTCGTCGAGCGGTTCGATCTGCGTCCACTCCGGCGCGAGGTGGCCAGCCTCCTCGAACTCGTGCGATGCGAGCGCAGCAAGCAGGGCGTCGAAACCAGTGTCTCCGGTCGGTCCGGGGACAGCCTCCCAAGAACCCGTCAGGTCAAGGTCGGCGTAGGCGGTGTCGGTGAGCATCAGGCGGAGATGATCGCGCCCCTGGAGCAACATCCGCCATGCCCAGGCCCGCTCCCCCGCCCGCAGAGCACGACGGATGTCGGTAGCGGTCTCGGGCGCCGACATCAGCCGCCGCTCGTCGGCGTCCGCGAGGGCCTTGGCCAACCGGTTCGCTCGGGCACAGAACCAAGCAGACGGCCTCGTGGCGCCCCTCAGATAGGTCGACATCCGCGGCGCCGACGTCCCGACCGCGCGCGCGAACGCGGCCTGCGACAGCCCACTGATCGCAACCGATCGGCGCAGGGCGTCGATGACCTCCTGGGTGTCGCGGTCGGGCTTCTGTGGCTGCACCATGCCAGCATACCACTTGGGCATTATCAGATCCGATAACGCTCGGAGTCAGTCCTGCTTCGTCGGGATGCGTTCACCGTCGCGGACGGTGAGATCGCGCTGGGCGATGTCGCCGCGGGACTTGTGGGTCCAGATCGTGACAGTCGTCGCCTGCTTCTCGATCCTCACGACCGAGCACGGGACGTAGTTCGTGCGGATCGCGTCAGTGAGCCAGGGCTGCGGCGTGTGCAGCGGCATCGTCTCGATGATGACCGGGATCGAGCCGTCCTCGAGCTGGGGCACCAGCACGTCCTCGTACTGCGCGAAGTCGTAGTGGAACAGGTAGTAGGGGGTCGGGTTGGTGATCGCCAGCGCGTCGTAGAGCTCGAGATAGTTCGGCATCACCAGTGCCTCGCGGGTGCCGCCGCTGCAGCGTTCGTACTCCGGGCCCGCCCAGCGGGCGATCGAGTCGCTCACCGCAAAGGACTTCGCATCGCCTCGCATGTCGTCGAGGTGGTCGACGGCGGCAAGAGCGGGTACGCAGCCCAGCACGACCAGGGCGCCGGCGGAGACCGCTGCGGTGGCGCGGCCGAGGAAGGCTGCGCCGAGGGTCGCTCCGGCGATCGCCAGCGCCACCAGGAGAATCGCACCGAGCATGCTCTGCAGGCCGAAGCCGATCCAGAGGGTGGCGGCTGCCCAGGTGGCGCCGGCTGCGGCCAGAAGTAGTACCAGAGCCGACCGTGTTGGTTTCGACACGGATTCGCTCGTTCCTCGCGAATCCGGCTCAACCGACCGCGGGGGCGTACGGCGCTCGTAGAGCTCGGCGACCGCCAGGACGACGGCGAGGAGGACGAGGGCGGAGACGGTGGTGGTGTGGGGGTTGTCGACGCGGCGGATCGGGACGACGACGAGGACCAGCCCGGCCAGCGCGACCAGCCGGGTGGAGTCCGAGATCCGCTGCCACACCAGCGGCACGAAGGGAATCAGCAGCGCGAACGGGTAGAGCGCCAGGATGAAGAAGCGCCCCGACTCGGTCGGCAGGTCGAAGAAGTTCCAGACGGCGTACTGCGACCCCTCGTGGGTCTCGGTCTGCCCGAGGATCACCTGCCGGTTGAAGTCGGCGAAGGAGAGCCCCCACAAGACCTTGTACGCCACCGCCTGGACGACCAGGCCGAGCACGAATCCACCGGCCAGCTGGACGCAGTTGAGGATCCGGGTGCGCCAGGGCGCGGAGCGCCGCGCAAACAGCTCGAAGAGCCCCGAGGCGCCGGTGAGGAGCACGGCCAGCTCGACGTACTGCCAGAAGACGAGGGCCGGGAGGAGCACCCGCGCGGCCGCGGCCAGGCGCGGGCGTGACTCGAGCCAACCGGTCGGCAGCAGGACGAAGACCCAGAGCAGGCAGATCGTGTACTTGATGTGCAGCGGGGTCGCCAGCAGGAGCACCCCGAGCGCAATCGCGATCATCACGGCCGGGTGCAGCCGCAGTCGGAGCCCGATGGCGGCGGCGAGGACCGCGCCGAGGCCAGCGCCGAGGAGGCGGCCCCAGAGGAAGTACCAGATCGTCGGACTGCCGCCGGCGATCGCGTAGAGCGCCGCGTTGACCCAGAACGAGCCGGCGTTCCAGCCGTGCTCGAAGTCGACCAGCGGGATCGCGCCGTGGGCGGTGATCTTGGCCAAGTGGTACTGCGCACCGAAGTCCTGGGTCAGGAACGAGCCGTTCTGGGCGCCGACCGCGTAGGCCGCCCAGACCAGCGCCGCGACGCAGACCCCGGCGAACGTCGCCCAACGCACAGCTCCGACTGGTTCGTTTCGCTCCCCCGGTGATGCCATGCGCCAGACCTTAGAGCGCGCAAGCGGCGGCGTGGATAATCCACGCCGCCGCTCACGAAACGTACGAGATCAGCCCTTCGTCAGGACCGATGTGCGCTCAGGGTAGGGCAGGGTCGGGGTGAGACCGGCGTGGATGGTCTCCTTCATCCCCGAGGCAGCGATGGCCTCGACGTAGCGCTTGCGGCGGCTGTTGTCGAAGACGATGACCCCGCCGGGAGCGAGCCGGTCCTTGGCCTTCTCCAGGCACGCCTCACGGGCACGCCCGTCGATCACCACGAGGTCGAACTCGCCGTCGACGTCGTCGATGGAGTTGACGTACGCCTCGAAGTCGAGGCCCGCGTGGCCCTCCTTCTGCGAGGGGACGACGGGGTTGTCGCTGGCGACCGGCTCGATGACCCGCAGCGAGATCTTCTCCTCGCCGGCGAGCTCGGCCTGCATCATCTCGCCGAAACCCTTGTGGTGCTCGACGGAGTGGATCTCGTCGGCGCGACGGGAGAGCCAGATGGTGGAGGCGCCGGAGCCGTACTCATAGATCCGGATCGGGCGCTCACGCTCGCCCAGCCAGGCGTCGACGGCGGCGATCGCGTCGTAGGTCCACCACGGCACGTCGAGCTTCGCCATCGCCAGCGAGTCGTAGACCTTGGTCAGCGAGTGGGCCCAGTGACGCCAGCGCTGCTCGACCGGCGGCGCGGTCTCCTTCGCGAGTCCCGTCTTCGTCAGCCCGCGACCGACGGCCTTGAGGGAAGCGGCGTAGGACTGCTTGGCCAAGGAAAGCGGGGAACGGCCTGAGGTGGACATTGATCTCCAGGGAAAGGATTGTCGGGTAGCCCAAAGGAACTGCCCAGTAGACGATACCGGCGAACGGTGCCGCTTACTCGGAACGTTCTGCCAAACGCTTGGTGAGTCGTGCAAGAACATCCGGCGGCAGGAAAGCCGACACATCCCCACCGAAATGGGCCATCTCCTTGATCAGCGAGGAGGAGACCGCCGCCCAGCGCGGGTCGTTGAGCAGGAAGACGGTCTCGACGCCGGTCATGTGGGCGTTCATCTGCGCCATCGGCGCCTCGTACTCGAGGTCGGGCGCCCCGCGCAGCCCCTTCACGATCGCCTGGGCGTCGATCTCGACACAGAAGTCGGTGACCAGGCCGGTGAACCCCTGGACCCGTACGTTGCCCAGCGGAGCGGTCACCTCGGTGATCATCTCCATCCGCTCCTCGGCAGTGAACAGGCGCTTCGACTTCGACGGGTTGACCCCGACGGCGACGACGACCTCGTCGAACATCGCCGAGGCGCGGGTGAAGATGTCGAGGTGGCCGAACGTGGGCGGGTCGAACGAACCCGGGCACACCGCACGACGCGTCATTGTCTCTTCTTCTCCCATTCGATCAGTTCAGCCGGTCAGTCCGGCTGGGTTCAGTCCGGCGCGATGCCGTACCAGAGCATGGTCTCGCCGTACTTCTTCGACTTCTGGTCGGTGAACCCGTCGGGCCAGACCGGCTCGGGGCTGCGCGCGGACCGCTCGACGACGACCAAGGCGCCCGGGACCAGCCAGTCGTGCTTGATCAGCAGCGCGATGTCCTCGGAGACGGCGTCGTCGGAGAGCGGGTAGGGCGGGTCGAGGAAGACCAGGTCGTAGGGGGCCACCGGCGGCGTCACCAGGGTGCTCGCCACGGTGGCCGCGACCACGTCGGCCCGCGGGAAGCCGAGCTCCTTCGCGTTGGACCGGATCACCCCAGCCGTACGCCGGTCCGACTCGACCAGGGTCACCACTCCGGCGCCGCGCGACCATGCCTCCAGCCCGACCGCGCCGGTGCCGGCGTAGAGGTCGAGGAAGCGCAGTCCGGCCAGGGATCCGTAGGAGGACTCGATCGCCGAGAAGAGCGCCTCGCGGACCCGATCGGTGGTGGGACGGGTCCGCACCCCCTTGGGAGCGAGTAGGCGTCGCCCTCCTGCGACACCTCCGATGATCCGAGTCATTGGGACACCTTAGGACTTTTCCAAGTAGTCGGCGGAAGCGGACTCCTCGATCTCGGTGACCCGCTCGGCCAGGAGCGGTGCGGTGGCGAGATCCGGGTCGGCCTCGAGCAGCGCCTCGGCCGCTTCGCGCGCCTCCAGGATGGTCTCCTCGTCGCGGAGCACACGCAGGCTCTCCAGGCTCGATCGCCGGCCCGACTGGGAGGCGCCGAGCACGTCTCCTTCGCGGCGCTGGTCGAGGTCGACCCGGGACAGCGCGAACCCGTCGGTGGTCTGGGCGACCGCGTCGAGGCGGGTCCGGGCCGGCGTGCCGGCCTCGGCGTGGGAGACGAGCAGGCACAGCCCGTGCAGCCCGCCACGGCCGACCCGGCCACGTAGCTGGTGGAGCTGGGAGACCCCGAAGCGGTCGGCGTCGAGAATGACCATGGTGGTGGCGTTGGGTACGTCCACGCCGACCTCGATCACGGTGGTGGCGATCAGCACATCGATGTCGCCGGCGGCGAAGGCGCTCATGGTGCGCTCCTTCTCCTCGGCGGGCAGCTTGCCGTGGAGCTTGGCGACGCTGAGCCCCTGCAGCGGGCCGGTGGTCAGCTCCGCGGTGACCTCGTCGACGGCGGAGAGCTGGGCCGGAGCGGCCTTGACCTCGTTGCCGTCGGCGTCGAAGTCACGCTGGTCGCTCTCGCCCTGCTCCGACTCGTCGCCGCTGATCCGCGGAGCGACGACGTAGACCTGGTGGCCCTTCTCGACCTCTTCCCTGACGCGTTCCCACACCCGGGAGATCCACGCGGGATGTTCCACGAGCGAGACCAGGTTGGTCTGGATCTCAGCGCGTCCGGCCGGGAGCTCGGTGAGCGTGGAGACCTCGAGGTCGCCGAAGACGGTCATCGCGACCGTGCGCGGGATCGGCGTCGCGGTCATCACCAGCAGATGCGGTGGGGTGCCGGCCTTGTCGGTCAGGGCGGCCCGCTGCTCGACACCGAAGCGGTGCTGCTCGTCGACGACGACCAGGCCGAGGTCGTCGAACATCACCTGGTCCTGGAGCAGGGCGTGGGTGCCGACGACGATCCCGGCCTCGCCGGTGGCGATCCGGCTCAGCGGCCCCTTGCGCTGGGTCTTGGTCATCGAGCCGGTGAGCAGGTCGACATGGGTCTGCTCCTGGTCGCCGGCGAAGAGCCCGCCGGCCAGGCCGCTGGCGGCCAGGTCGCCGAGCATCGCCGTGATCGATCGGTAGTGCTGCTGGGCGAGGACCTCGGTCGGCGCCAGCAGCGCGGCCTGGCCCCCGGAGTCGACCACCCGCAGCATCGCGCGCAGCGCGACCAGCGTCTTGCCGGAGCCGACCTCGCCCTGGAGCAGGCGGTTCATCGGGTGGGGCTGGGCCAGCGCCGCCTCCAGCTCCTCCCCGATCTCCGCCTGTCCCTTGGTGAGGGTGAACGGCAGCTGCTCGTCGAAGGCCTCGAGCAGGTGGTGGACCCCGCCGGTGCGGGCGGTGGTGCCCAGCGCCTGGAGCGCCCGCCGCCGGCGCCCCAGCACGAGCTGCAGCCCGAGCGCCTCCTCGAACCGGAAGCGGTGCAGGGCGCGCTGGACGTCCTTGGGCTCATGGGGCGCGTGGATCAGGTCCAGTGCGTCGCGCAGCCCCGGGACGGCGTACGTCTCCCGGAGCTGCTCCGGGAGCACGTCGGTGACATCCTCGACGACCTGCCGGGCGAACCGCACCGCGCGCATCACGTCCCAGTGCTGGAGCCCGGCGGTGAGCGGGTAGATCGGGAAGAGCTCGGTCAGCTCCTCGACCGCCATCTGGTTGTCGGCCGCCTCGGCGGCGTTCTCGGAGTCGGACGGGTCGCCGAAGACGACCATCTGCGGGTTGGCCAGCTGCCACTCGCCGCGGAACGATCCGGCCTTGCCGACGAAGACGCCGCGGACGCCCGGGGCGAGCACGCCGCGGCGCCACTCGGCGATCCGCTGAGACTTGGAGAAGAAGGTGAGCTGCAGGTCGGCGGTGCCGGCCTTGAGCTGGGTCTCGACGCGGAAGGCGGGCCGGCCGGTGCGGCGGTCGGTGTGCTGGCGTACGACGCTGCGGACCACCTCGCCGAGCACCGTGAGCATCTCGCCCTCATGCAGCTGCGGCGTCTGGCTGAGGTCGGCGGTGCGCAGGTAGCGCCTGGGAAAGTGGTAGAGCAGGTCGCCGACGGTGCGCAGCCCGAGACCCTTGGTGAACTTCGTGGCGTGCTTGCTGTTGCCCAGCACGGCCTCGATCGGGGACTCGAGGGTGATCGGCACCGTCTCTTCTCCTCTACTCGACCGACATCAGGAGGGGATAACGCTCCTGGCCTCCGTCGTACACCATCACATCTACGGCCGGATGGTTGGCAGCCAGCCACGCCGCGACGGCACCGGCGAGCTCGCCCGTGGGGTCCTCGAGGCCGGAGACCAGCGTCACCAGCTCGCCACCACCACCGATGAGCCGGGCGAGCACGTAGGTCGCACATCTCTCGAGGTCCTGGCCGACCTTGACGAAGTCTCCGTCGAGCACCCCGAGCGCGTCACCCGGCATACACGGCCCGGCCATGGTAATCGCTCGGGTGTTCGAGATGGTGACCGCGCCGTGCCGCGCGTGTCGCGCGGTGGCGGTCATCTCGAGCACGTCCTTGTCGAACTTCCGGCCGGGCTCGTGGACCGCGATCGCCGCCAGCCCCTGCACCTGGCTGCGGGTCGGGATCACCGCGACATTGATGTCGAGGTCGTCCTCGGCGGTGCGGGCCGCGGCCTCGGCCGACTGCCGGGTCGGGAAGTCGTTGGGGAGCACGATCACCTCGTCGGCACCGGAGGCGGTGATCGCCTCGAGCAGCTCGGAGGTCGTCGGGCGCCGGTGCGGGCCGCCCTCGATCACGATCGCGCCGGCACCGCGGAAGAGCTCGGCCAGACCCGGCCCGGCCGCGAACGCGATCACCGCCCGGCCGCCGCGAGTGGCGTGGCGATGGGCCTGTCCGGCGATCTGCTCGGCGAAGTGGGTCACGTGGATCCGGTGGGGCCGCCCGGCGTTGATCCCGGCCTCGATGGCGGCGCCGACGTCGTCGACGTGGACGTGCACGTTCCAGATGCCCTCGCCACCGACCACGACCAGCGAGTCGCCCAGCGGCTGGAGCCGCTTGCGGAGGTCGGCGATCGCGGCGTCCTCGGCGTCGAGCAGGTACATCACCTCGTACGCCGGGCCACCGGGCTCCAGCGCGTGGCCGTCGGCCCCGCCCAGTGCCGCCGGGATCGGGATCGGGATGTGCGGGGTGGGTTCCTGCGGACTGGGCCGGCGCCCGGTCAGGGCGGTCTCGAAGGCGTCGAGAAGCACGCAGATCCCGCGGCCGCCGGCATCGACGACCCCGGCAGCGGCGAGCATGGGCAGCTGCTCCTGCGTACGGGCAAGAGCGGCGCGGGCCGCGCTGGCGGCGACCGACATCACGTCGCGGGTGCGTGCGGCCTCGTCGATCTCGACGCACGCCTCAGCCGCCTCCGCGGCTGCCCGGAGCACGCTGAGCATGGTCCCCTCCTGGGGCTCCCCCACCGCGGCGTACGCGGCGTTGGCGGCCTTGCGCAGCGCGTCGGCGAAGACCGTGGCGGTGCGCTCCTCCTCGGTGGCCTGGATCAGCCGGCGCAGCAGGGCGCCGATCATCTCGGCCAGGATCACACCCGAGTTGCCGCGGGCGTCGAGCAGCGCGCCGCGCGAGAAGGCGCGCAGTCCCTCGCGCCAGTCGGTGCCGGTGAACTCGCGCAGCCGGTCACGGGCCGCGGCGATCGTGAGGTAGAGGTTGGTGCCGGTGTCGCTGTCGGGCACCGGGAAGACGTTTAGCGCGTCGATCTCCTCGCGATGGGACGCCAGCGCGTCGGTCGCCAGGTCGCCGAACCGGCGGAACAGATCGAGCTTGACCTCGGCCACGCTGCCCTCCCTACTCCTCGACACCCCTGCATACACCCAGACACCGTGACGCCGGGCACAAATCCCGGTATCGCGGCCCCAAGGGTAGGCGGTCTCTGGGTACGGGGTAAACGACGGGTGAACAAATCCGAGGCTGCAGCAAAGACACGAGCGAGTAACAACTTCTACCGAGTCATCCCCTGCGCCGGTGACGATCCATCCCTAGTGTGGAGACCTCCCCAACGCCGAAGGACTCACGGATGTCGATCCCGACCCCGACCCCACGCGCGAAACGCGTCAACGAACTCTTCGACTTCTCGGCCGGGCACGGCCTGGAGATCGGACCTCTGCACCAGCCACTCGTCCCCCGAGATGCCGCGGAGGTCGCCTATCTGGACCTCTATGACCGCGACCGGCTCTACGAGTCGTACGGCGAGCATTCCCGGGTGAACCACGCCACCATCCCCGAGATCGACTATCCGATGTGGGACGGCACCCGGATGCGTACGCTCGAGGAGGCCGCCAAGGACGGCGCCCCGTTCGACTGGGCGCTGGCCAGCCACGTGGTCGAGCACGTCCCTGACCTGGTCGGTTGGCTGGCGCAGGTCGAGGCCGTCGTCGCTCCCGACGGGGCCCTGGTCCTTGTCGTCCCCGACCGGCGCTACACCTTCGACGCCCACCGACCGCCGACGACGATGGGCCAGATCCTGCAGGCCCACGAGGCCGGCGACACCACCCCGTCCGTACGCGCCGTCTTCGACCACCACCGGTCCGCGGTCAACCACGACCCCAAGCGGCTCCACCACCGCGGCCCGAGCGAGGCCGAGACCTGCATCCACGACCTCGGCTACACCAGGACCCAGGTCGAGCGGGCCCGTCGAGGCGAGTACGTCGACTGCCACGTGTGGACCTACACCGACCGCTCGTTCCCCGAGATCATCGCCGAGCTGCGCCGCCTGGGGCTGACCGGCTGGTCGGTCGAGTCCCTCCTGCCCGTGCCCGAGAACGACATCGAGTTCTACGTCGTCCTGCGCCGCGGCCTCTCCCCCGACCTCCCCGCGGTGCCCGCCATCCCGGACTGGGTCGAGCAGGGCATCGAGCTGCGCGACGAGGTCGCCAAGCTCCGGGAGGTCGTCGCGGACCAGCGGAGGCGGCTCGAGTCGCAGCGCAAGCAGCTCGCCGGCCAGCGCACCGAGATCGACGATCTGCGCGGGTCGAAGCGGTGGAAGCTGGCCACCGCGCTGGCCGCACCGCTGGACAGGTGGCGGGATCGCCGCTCGGAGAAGTGACGATTTCGCCGGGCACAGTCGGACGGGCTACGCTTGTTCGGTTGTCTCGGCAGGGCAGCCGTTCATCGCGCCCGCCGACACTATCTAATCGACCTCGATCATCTATTCAACCTCAGGAGTTCACGGTGGCTGCCGTCTGCGACATCTGCGACAAGAAGCCGGGCTTCGGCAACAACCGGCCGTGGTCCAAGAAGGCGACCAGGCGCCGCTTCGACCCCAACATCCAGCGCGTCCGCGCCGTCATCAACGGCACCCCGAAGCGCATGAATGTCTGCACGACCTGCATCAAGGCCGGCAAGGTCGCTCGCTGACCTCAAAGCACGAAGGGCCCCGCGGCAGCGCGCAAACGCTGAGCGGGGCCCTTCTGCTTTGATCCGATAGGCGCTGACTCGGCGCAAACGGACCGGAGCGAAGCGAGGACCGGATTGCGCCGAGTCAGCGCAATCCCGACGCAAGCCGGACCGAAAAACAAACCGAGACACGGGTCTTCTGGACGCTCAGAAGTGCGTCCACCCCGTCGACCCCTCATAGACCTCCCCGTCGACCGTGACCGGCTCCCCACCAGGCTCGCCGATCGTCCCGATCACGATCCACCCCTCCGGCAGCTCGACATCAGGCGGGAACGCGGCGAGCAGCGAGTGATCCTCTCCCCCGCCCAGCACGAACGCGAGCGCGTCGGCGCCGGTCGCCGAGGCGACGGCGTTGAGCTCGTCGGGGATGGTCAGCGCGGCGGTGTGCACGTCGATGGAGACCTCCGAGGCATCGGCGATGTGCCGGGCCTCGGACAGGAGACCGTCGGAGACGTCGATCAGCGCCGAGGCACCGGCGGCAGCGGCAGCGGGGCCGGCTGCGTACGGCGGTTGCGGGCGGCGGTAGGCGTCGACGAGCACGCGTGGTGACCGGAACCCTCGCTTGAGGATCGCCAGGCCGGCCGCGGCCCACCCCTGGCGGCCGCAGAGCGCGAGTACGTCGCCGGGCTCCGCGCCCGAGCGCAGGACCGGTGCCTGGGCGACCGCGCCGATGGCGGTCACGGAGATGACGATCTGGTCGGCGCCGGTGACGTCACCGCCGATGATGGAGGCTCCGACCAGCGAGCACTCCGCGGCGAACCCCTCCGCGAAGTCGACCGCCCACTCGGCGGGAAGGTCCGAGGGAAGGGCGAGCCCGAGGGTCATCGAGTGGGCGACGCCACCCATCGCGGCGATGTCAGCGAGGTTCTGACCCGCCGCCCGGTGACCGATGTGGGACGCCTCGGCCCAGTCCCGCCGGAAGTGACGGCCCTCGACGAGCAGGTCGGTCGAGACCACCACATGACCCTGCTTGACCCGCACCAGCGCGGCGTCGTCGCCGGGGCCGACCAGCACCTGCTCCCCCTGGGCGAAGTGCTTGGTCATCTCGGTGATCAGCCCGAACTCGCCGATGTCGGCGAGCGTCGTGTCCCTCGGAAAAGCCATGGCTCCATCCAACCCTCCTCGCCACGCGCGGAGATACCGGGACACGCATCACCGTGTCTTATCCCCAGGGTCGGTGTAGGTCGATCGATAGATAACGCGATAGGTTACTTGCCTGACGTTGTGCCAAGGAAGGCACGGAGAACAGGAGCAGCACAATGGTCGTACAGGCGTACATCCTCATCCAGACCGACGTCGGCAAGGCCGCGGAGGTCGCCACCGAGATCGGCAAGATCCAGGGTGTGACCCTGGCTGAGGACGTCACCGGTCCGTACGACGTGATCGTCCGCGCCGAGGCCCGCAACGTCGACGAGCTCGGCAAGCTGGTCGTGGCCCGCGTCCAGAGCCTCGAGGGCATCACCCGCACCCTGACCTGCCCGGTCGTCCACATCTGAGATTGACGGCTCTTCCCGGCCGTCTGTTAGAACGAACTCATGAGCACACCTCCCCTTTCCGGACCTGTCGCCGTCATCGCCGGCGGGCTGAGCCACGAGCGCGACGTGTCGCTGGCCTCTGGCCGCAACCTCGTGCGCGAGCTGTCGGCGCTGGGCGTGGAGGTGGCTGCGTACGACTTCGACCGGGCGCTGCTGCACAACCTCGAACGCGACAAGGCGGTCGTCGCGCTGCCGGCTCTGCACGGCCAGTTCGGTGAGG
Organism: Nocardioides sp. NPDC023903; assembly: GCF_040639295.1. Classification (NCBI taxonomy): domain Bacteria; kingdom Bacillati; phylum Actinomycetota; class Actinomycetes; order Propionibacteriales; family Nocardioidaceae; genus Nocardioides; species Nocardioides sp. NPDC023903. The sequence goes on from NZ_JBEZZS010000029.1 coordinate 62,714, forward strand.
ACGGCGAGATCCAGACGCTCCTGGAGCTGATCGGGATCCCGTACGTCGGCACCGTCTCCACCTCCTGCCGCGTCGCGTTCGACAAGACGGCCGCCCGCGAGCTCCTGCGCCGCGGGGGCATCCCCGTGCCGGACTCGGTCTCGCTGTCGTCCACGACGTTCCGCGACGTCGGCGCGCCGGTGCTGATGGAGCACGTCATCTCGCGGTTGGGTGAGCGGGTCGTGGTCAAGCCCTCGCGCGGCGGCTCGGCGCTCGGCGTCACCGGCGTCGACGGCCTCTCCGCCCTCCCCGCCGCCCTGGTCAAGACCTACGCCTACTGCGACGAAGCGCTCATCGAGCGCTTCTACGCCGGCATCGACGTCTCCGTGGTCGTCCACGAGACCGATGACGGGGTCAAGCCGCTGACCCCGATCGCCATCGACTTCAGCAAGGGCCACGAGTTCGACTTCGCGGCGCGCTACACCGCCGAGTTCGTCGGCTTCGGCCGCCCCGACCTCCCCGACGCGCTGCTCGCCGAGCTCGGCGAGACCGCCGTACGTGCCCACGAGCTGCTCGGCATGCGCGACATCTCCCGCACCGACTTCATGGTCACCCCCGACGGCAGCTTCGTCGTCCTCGAGGTCGCCATCACCCCCGGCGCCACCGAGACCAGCGTCTTCCCCTTCGCCGCGAAGCACGACGGCACCTCCATGGGCGAGGTCACCCTCGCCCTGCTCAAGCGCGCCCTGTCGCGCTGACCCGGCGGCACGCCGAGTCGGCTCATCCTGACGCAAAACCACGCCGAGTCGGCGCGTTAAGACGCGCCGACTCGGCGTGGTTTTCGGTCAGCTTGCGCCGACTCGGTGTCAGCTGAGGCCGGTGAGCTTGCCGGCGATGCCGCCGGCGGCCTTGAGGGCCACGCCCTCCTCGAAGTTCCGGGTGACCTGGGGGATGTGCTTCTCGGCCTCGGCGATGGCGCTGGTGAGGACCTCGGAGGCGGGGGTGTCGGGCCACAGGTAGAGCGAGAGGGCGCCGGGGATCGAGTTGACCTCGTTGATGTAGACCTCACCCTTGCCGTCGGAGAGGAAGTCGATGCGGAGGATGCCGGTCAGGCCGGTGAGCTCCACGACGCGTACGGCCAGGTCCTTGATCTGCTTGGTGATCGACTCCTCGACCTGGGCCGGGAACTCGCGCGGGGAGGAGGAGAGACCGTCGGTGTGGACGTACTTGGCGGAGTAGTCGTACATCTTCGCCTCGTCCGAGCGCAGCGGACGCTCGACGTCGCTCACCGCGACCTCGGGCGCGGTGCGCACCGAGGCGTTGAGGTCGAAGAGGTCGGGACGGTACGGCTCGACGACCGCGCCCGCACGCAGGTGCGGGGAGGTGTTGAGGAGCGCCAGGCCGGTCTCGTAGTCGTCGACGACCTCGATGCCGATCGAGGAGCCACCGAAGCGCGGCTTGACGATGTAGGGGCCCTCGAAGGACGGCGCGGCGTAGCGCGACAGAAGCTCACGAGAAAGCGACGGGAGGCCGGCGTTGAGCATGACCGCACCGAAGGCGAGCTTGTCCATGCCGAGCGCGGCCGCGGCCGGGGTCGCACCGGTCGCCTTGAGGCCGGCGAGCTCGAAGAGCCACTGGATGCCGCCGGCCTCGCCCGCGCCGCCGTGGAAGGCGGAGAGGATCGGGCCGGTCTCGAGGCGCTTGCCGCCGCCGAAGCCGCCGACGGTGTAGAACCCGTCGCCCTTGTCGGAGCCGAGGCGGAACTCGACGGCCTTGGAGCCCTTCGGCTCGCCGCCGAGGAAGTCACGCGCCTCCTGCTTGGCGGGCACCAGGAACCACTTGTCGGAGCGCGCCCAGTAGAGGCACGTCACCTCGACGCCGGCACCGGAGAGGACCCGCTCGGCCTGCAGGCCGGTGAGGATGCTGATGTCGTGCTCGGCGCTGGGACCGCCGAAGACGATGGTGGCCTTGGTAACGCTCATGGTGAAAGCTCCTGGGGGTCCTACGCGTAGTGGTCGGGGAGGTCGTTCTCGTACAGCACCACGTCGCCCTCCTTGGCCGCGGTCAGAGCATGATCCGCTGCCGCCTTACGGCTCTCGAACGCAGTGGTTCGCGCTGGCTCCCCCGAGCGCAACGCTTTTCGGTTGGTGCGACCGACGATGCACAGCCGCATCTTGTCGGAGGCCGTGGCAGCCTGCGCGAACTCGATGTTGCGCGCGGCCTGCTCAGTGCCCAGCTCGACCATACCGGGCGTGATGGTCCACACCGTGCCCGACTCCCCCGCCAGCCGCTTGGCCTTCGCGAGGGCCGCGGCGGCGCCGGTCGGGTTGGAGTTGAAGGTGTCGTCGATGACCCACACGCCGCCGGGCGTCTTGTTGGCCTCGGCGCGGTGGGGGGTGCCGGGGATCGACCCCAGCCGCTGGGTGATCGTCTCGATCGGGACCTCGACCGCGAGGGCGAGGCCGACGGCGATCGCCACGTTGATCGGGTGCCCGACCTCGTCGGGCAGCTGGACGGCGTACGTCTCGCCATTGATCTGGAGGGCAGAGTCGGCCACCACGACCTCGGCGGTGGTGCCCGGCACGGCGGAGCAGGCGATGACGCGCTTGCTGGCGCGGAGGTTCTCGGCGATGAGGGCGAGCTCGGGTACGTCGATGTTGAGCACCACGGTCGAGGCCTTCGGGAGGATCTCCGACTTGGCCTTCACGATCGTCTCGCGCGACTTCATCCGCTCCAGGTGGGCCTCGCCGATCGTGGTGATGGCGGCGACCTCGGGCGGGAAGATCTCGGTCAGCTCGGCGATCTCGCCGGGGCCGTACGTCCCCATCTCGGCCACGAAGATGTCGGTGCCGGGCTGGAGGCGGTCGTTGACCGCGCGGGAGAGGCCCATCGCGTTGTTGAAGCTCGCCGGCGAGGCCAGCGTCGACCAGCGGCCCTGCATCAGGTGGGTGGCGTAGTTCTTCGTCGAGGTCTTGCCGTAGGAGCCGGTGATCGCGACGATCCGCGGGTTGACCTTCTTGATCGTGGCGGCCGCCTGGACCTGCCACTTCTTCGCCATCGCCTTCTCGATCGGCCACATGATCGCCAGCGCCGCCTCGGCGAGCGGGACCGCGAGGATCGGGAGCAGACCGGCGGCGGCCGGGACGACCAGCGCGACCACGACGGTGACGATCGCGTGCAGCACGAAGATCACGGCCGCCAGGCGCTTGACGCGGTCGGTCCACACCAGCCGCTTGGCACCGGTGAAGCTCATCCCCACCGGCCAGCCGATGAACAGCAGCGCGCCGACGAGCGCGCCGTAGGGGAGCACGAACGAGGCCAGGCAGACCACGACGACCGCGCCGAGCAGGATCGCCTCGACCGGGCGTGCCTTGATCCAGATCCACTCGATCGCGAACAGCCGCGTCGGCTCGTAGTGCTCACGCTGAGCGACCCGCAGCCAGCGGTAGTAGGAGACCAGGGTCAGCGCGGAGGTGACCAGGACGATCCACATGCTTCTTCTTCAGCCCCTCAGATTCAAAACGTACGCAGTTCGTCGATCGAGCCTCGCAGGCTCTTGACCAGCCCGGCATCGAGCAGGTGCGCCGAGCCGGGCACGATCTCCAGGGTTGCGTTGTCCCCCAGGATCTCCATGGCCTCACCGGGCATCCAGACCGGTGCGGCGGTGTCGTTCTCACCCCAGATCAGGCGGACCGGAAGGTCCTTCGGGATGGCCGCCAGCTGGTCTGTGTAGTCGTCGTTGACGGCCTTCACCAGCACTTGGCGCATGACGCCCTTCGCGTTCCGGTAGTCCGATGATCCGTACTTCTCCCGCAGCTGCTCCATCTTTGACTCTGGGATGAGCTTCTTCGAGTACGCCCAACGACCGGCCCGGTAAGCAAGCTTGGGCTTCCCGCCGACCTTGGGGCGGAAGAGGGGCACGCCGGTGAGCACGACCCCACGGACGAGCTCGGGATGTGCAGCAGCGAGCTGGACCGAGACACGGCCGCCGAAGGAGTGCCCAACGAGAACCGGTCGATCGAGATCCCGAAGGATCTCGGCAAGCCACTCGGCGTACTCCCTCGTACCCCAGCCCTCCTCGGGGGCCGGGGTCGCGCCGAAGCCGGGCTGGTCGAGCGCGAGCGCGTCCAGGCCCTCGAGCGTCGAGCCCCAGTCGCTGCGGTTGCGCGCCCAGCCGTGCAGGGCCACGACGGTGGCAGCATCCTTGCCGTGCTTCTCACCGAAGGCACGTCCATCCAGCAGGGTCGTCAACACGGCCGCAACCTTATCCGGGACCATGCGCTGACCCGTAACCGCGCGGCGCGTGAGCCCGGTTGCCGACCGGGCAATAGGGTCGAAGTCATGGATCACAAGCCCGCCACGATCGCCGTCCACGCCGGGCGGCCGGCCCACGAGCCCGACCAGCCGCTCAACGTACCGATCACCATGGCCTCGACCTATGTGGCCGGCGGGGACAAGGAGTACGGGCGCTACACCAACGACGCGTGGGTGGCGTTCGAGGAGGCGCTCGGGAAGCTCGAGGGCGGGCGGGCGCTGTCGTTCGCCTCCGGGCTCGCGGCGATCGCGACGCTGCTCGACCTGGTCAACGACTCGGTGGTCGTGGCGACCGAGCAGAGCTACCTGGGGACCATCGGCCAGCTGGCCGATCTGGAGGGGCGCGGCCGGCTGACCGCACGCCTCACGGACTTCTCCGACACCGCCGCGGTCGTGAAGCTGCTCGAGAAGCTCGACGGCGAGGTCGCGCTGGTCTGGGTCGAGACGCCGACCAACCCGGGGATGCAGCTCGCCGACCTGCCGGCCGTCATCGCCGCCGCACACAAGGCCGGGGCGCGGGTCGTGGTCGACAACACCTTCGCCACTCCGCTGCTCCAGCAGCCGCTCGCGCTCGGCGCGGACATCGTCATCCACTCGGCCACCAAGTTCATCGCCGGCCACTCCGATGTCGTCATGGGGGCGGTCGTCGTCTCCGACGACACGCTGTGGGACGTACTCAAGGCCCGTCGCGACCTCCTCGGCGCGATCCCCGGCCCGTTCGAGGCGTGGCTGGCGCTTCGCGGGATTCGTACGTTGCACCTGCGCGTCGAGCGCTCCTCCGCCAACGCGGCGATCCTCGCCGAGCGCCTGGCCGCACACCCGGCGGTCGCTGAGGTCCGCTACCCCGGGTTCGGCGGCATGCTCGCGGCCGTCCTGCCGACCGCGGAGCAGGCCGACCTGCTGACCCACTCGACCTCGCTGTGGGTCCATGCGACCTCGCTGGGCGGCGTGGAGTCCACCTTCGAGCGCCGTCGGCGCTGGAAGACCGAGTCGGCGACGGTGCCTGACGGGCTGGTGCGGATGTCGGTCGGGGTCGAGGACGTCGACGACCTCTGGGCCGACCTGCTCCAGGCCCTGGACCGCATCGAGAGCTGATCGAGAGCTAGTCGACCGGGCTCACCACCAGCGCCGACCCACCACCGCGTCGCCACGGTTCGGCGGTCGAGGTCAGCAGCCCGTCGGGACCGATCTCGATCGCGGTGGCCGCGCCGAGCTCCGCGGTCGAGGCGAAGCGGTGTCCCAGCGAGGTCAGCGGCCCTCCGTACGCCTCGATGAACGCCGGCTCGGCACTCGTGTTCGCCCCGTTTCGCTGGGAGACCCGCGGCGCCGCCATCGCCTCGGGCAGGGTCCTGTCGCGTGCGTACCGTTCGACGAGGATCTGGAGCACCGTCGTGATGATCGTCGAGCCGCCCGGCGAACCGACCGCCAGCACGGGCCGGCCGTCGGAGAGGACGATCGTGGGTGACATCGAGCTGCGCGGGCGCTTGTTGGGCTCGATCCGGTTGGGGTCGTCGGCACGGTAGGTCGTCGTGAAGTCGGTCAGCTCGTTGTTGAGGATGAAGCCGCGGCCGGGCACGGTGATTCCGGATCCTCCGGTCTGCTCGATCGTCAGGGTGTATTCGACGACGTTGCCCCAGCGGTCGACCACGGTCAGGTTGGTGGTCTCGAGGTTCTCGGTGTCCTTCGCGGTCTCGCCCGCGCCGGGCGCGCCGTCGCAGACTCCGTCGAAGTCGTACGCATCCCCGGCCGCCACCGGCTTCGGCTGAGCCGCCGCGGGGTCGATCCCGCAGGCCCGCTCGGCTGCGAAGGTGTCGTCGAGGAGCGCCTCGACGGGTACGTCGACGTGGTCGGGGTCGCCGAGGTAGGCGCCGCGGTCGGCGAAGGCGATCGCGCTCGCCTCGAGCAGGTGGTGGTAGGCCTCGGTGTTGGTCATCCCGGCCAGCTCGTAGCGCTCAAGGATGTTGAGCGCCTCGCCGACCGAGGTGCCGCCCGAGGAGGGCGGCGCCATGCCGTAGACGTCCAGGTCCCGGTAGGTCGAGTGGGTCGGCTCGCGATCAGGGGCGGTGTAGGCGGCGAGGTCCTCGGTGGTCACCCAGCCGGCCGGGACCGGCAGGTCGGTGTCGTCGGTCTTGGGCGGATCGGCCACCGTCGCGGCGATCTCCGCGGCCAGCGGGCCGCGGTAGAAGGCCTTCACACCATTGCGTCCGAGCAGGTCGTAGGTCGCAGCGATGTCGGGGTTGCGGAACCGGCTGCCGACCTCGGGCGCAGATCCTCCGGGAAGAAATAGTTCGGCCGTGGAATCGATCGCTGCGAAACGTTCCGCGTTGTCGACGGTCTGCTGGCGGAAGGTCTGGTCGACGACGAAGCCGCGCCGAGCCAGCCGAGCGGCCGGTTCGAGCGACTGGCCGAGCGAGCGCGTTCCCCACTTCCTCAGCGCCTTGTCCCAGGTCAGCGGGGTGCCGGGCACGCCGACCGAGGCGCCGCTGGTGACCATGTCGGGGAAGAACGGATACTCCTTCCCGGTCTCGGGATCGATGAACGCGTCGTGCGGCATAGCGGCCGGCGCCTTCTCCCGCCCGTCGATCGTCTCGACCTCCCCAGTGCGCGCGGAGTAGTGCACGAAGAAGCCGCCCCCGCCGATCCCGGCCGAGTAGGGCTCGGTCACGCCGAGCGCCGCAGCCGTCGCGACCGCCGCGTCGGTCGCGTTGCCACCCTTGCGCAGCACCTCGAGCCCGACCCGGCTGGCGTCGGCATCGACGCTCGCCACCGCGCCTCCGTAGCCGACCGCGGTGGGCGCCTTCGGTGGTGGCGCGAGCCTGTCCTCCGGGGCGGCGGCCGCCCCGGCGTACGGGACCAGGGTGGCCAGCGCGAGCGCCCCTCCGGTCAGTGTGGCGACAACTGCAGAGCGGCGTCCAAGCATGGCGATCTCCCAGAGATTGGCGGCTCGTCGAACGTACTACTTCCGTGCCCACCTCGAATTACGTTCTGAAATTCCTTAATTAGTAAGGGTTGCTTACAAACAAACCGGCTGCCACCATCGAATGGCGATTCGGGCGCCTGGTGCCCGAGCCAGCCATCACCTCGGAGGTGTCACCATGCATGTCGCCTTGCCCCGTTCCCAGCGAAGATCACGCCGGATAATCGGCCTTCTCATCGGCGCACTCGCCGGAGCGCTCGCCCTCACCGGCACGCTCGTCCTCACCAGCACCCCGTCCAGCGCATCGCTGAAGACTGCCGCCGCGGAGCCGACCGCGATCAACGGCTACCGCAACGTCGGCTACTTCGTGCAGTGGGGCGTCTACGGCCGCGCCTTCAAGCTCAAGCAGCTGGAGACGTCCGGAGTCGCCGACGACCTCACCCACCTCAACTACGCCTTCGGCAACATCCACCACCAGACGCTGACCTGCTTCGAGGCCAACAAGGCCCAGGGCGAGGGGCCCAACGGCTCCGACGGCGCCGGTGACGCGTACGCCGACTACGGGATGTCGTACGCAGCCGACGCCTCCGTCTCCGGCACGGCCGACACCTGGGACCAGCCCCTGGCCGGCTCCTTCAACCAGCTCAAGCAGCTCAAGGCCAAGCACCCCGACCTGAAGGTCCTGCTCTCCCTGGGCGGCTGGACCTGGTCGAAGAACTTCTCCCTCGCGGCGGCCACGCCGGAGTCGCGACGGAAGTTCGTCTCCTCCTGCATCGACCTCTACATCAAGGGCAACCTGCCGGTGATCGACGGCCGCGGTGGCGCCGGAGCCGCCGCCGGCGTCTTCGACGGCTTCGACATCGACTGGGAGTGGCCGGGCTCGCCCAACGGCAACACCGGCAACCACGTCGACCCGGTCAACGACCGCGCCAACTTCAAGGCGCTCCTGGCGGAGTTCCGCTCCCAGCTGGACGCCCTGGGCTCGACCACGGGCAAGGACTACCAGCTCTCGGCGTTCCTCCCGGCCAACCCGCAGGACATCGAGGCGGGCGGCTGGAACGACCCGGCGATCTTCAACTCCCTCGACTTCGGCAACATCCAGGGCTATGACCTGTGGGGCGCCTGGGACCCGAAGCTGACCGGCCACCAGGGCAACCTCTACGCCGACCCCGCCGACCCGCGCCCCGACGGCAAGCGGTTCAGCGTGGACGAGTCGGTCCGCGAGTACCTCGACGCCGGGGTCTCACCGGCCCAGCTCGGCCTGGGCATGGCTGCGTACGGCCGCGGTTGGCAGGGTGCGACCTCCTCCGCCCCGTGGGGTCCGGCGACCGCCGCGGCACCCGGGACGTACGAGGCCGGCAACGAGGACTACGACAAGCTCAAGTCCCGCGGCACCGACCACTACAGCGCTGCGACCGGCGCCGCGTGGCGCTACGACGGCAACCAGTGGTGGAGCTACGACAACACCCGCACGATCGCCCAGAAGGCCTCGTACGCCATCTCGAAGGGTCTCGGCGGCGGCATGTGGTGGGAGCTCTCCGGCGACCGTCAGGGCGAGCTGATCGGCACCTTCGCCGACGCCATGCGCAACGGCACCGGCGGCCCGGTCGAGGAGCCGGACCCGACCGACCCGCCCACCGAGGAGCCCACGGACCCGCCGACGGACCCGCCCGCCGGGGCGGCCGCATGGTCGGCGACCACGGTGTACGTGGCCGGTGACCGCGTCACCTACGGCGGTCACCTGTGGGAGGCCAAGTGGTGGACCCAGGGCAACACCCCTGGCACCGAGGAGTGGGGCCCGTGGAAGGACCTCGGCACCGCCTAGTCCGCTGATCCTCCATCAAGGTACGCAGAGAAAGGCCCGCTTCCCGTGCGGAATTCCGTACGGGAAGCGGCCCTTCGGCTACATACCTTGACGAAGGGACCTACTCGGTCTCGGCCTTCGTCGGCCGCTCGAGCATCTCGTCCATGATCTCGCTGACCGTCTTGGCGCCGGAGACGACGTCGTCGACGTACTGCGCCAGCGGCACGTCGACGCCGACCTTCGCGGCCAGCTCGCGCAGCGAGTGGGACGACTTGGCGCCCTCGGCGACCTGGTGGCTGGAGGCGAGGATGTCGGCAGTGGTCATGCCCTTGCCGAGCTTCTCCCCGAACGTACGGTTGCGGGAGAGCGGCGAGGAGCAGGTCGCTGCCAGGTCACCCAGACCGGCCAGGCCCATCAGGGTCATCGGGTTGGCGCCCAGCTGCATCGCCAGCCGCGCCGTCTCGGCGAGACCGCGGGTGATCAGCGACGCCTGGGTGTTGTCGCCGAAACCCATCCCGGCGGCCATCCCCGTGGAGATCGCGACCACGTTCTTGTAGGCACCGCCGATCTCGCAGCCGACCACGTCGGTCGAGGTATAGGGACGGAACGCGGGCGAGTGCACGCGCGCCTGGATCGTCTTGGCGACCTCCTCGTCGGCGCACGCCACCACACCGGCGGCGGGCTCGCGACGGATGATCTCCTTGGACAGGTTGGGGCCGCTGACCACCGCGATCCGATCCGGTCCCGCACCGGTGACGTGGGCGATCACCTCGCTCATCCGCTCGAGGGTGCCGAGCTCGACACCCTTCATCAGCGAGACCAGCGGTACGTCCTGGGGCAGGAACGGCGCCCAGTCGGTGAGGTTGGCGCGCAGGGTCTGCGACGGTGCCGCGAGGACGACCAGGTCGGCTCCGTGCGCGGCCTTCTCGATGTCGTGGGTGGCGCTGATGTTGTGCGGCAGCTCGGTGCCCGGGTGGTAGTCGGGGTTCTCGTGGGTGTCGTTGATCGCCGCTGCGACCTCCTCACGCCGCGCCCACATGGTCACGTCGTTGCCCGCGTCGGCGAGGATGACCGAGAACGCGGTGCCCCATGAGCCCGCTCCGAAGACCGCTACCTTCTTAGTCAATTGCTGTCCTTCTTCTTCGTCTTGCGGGGGTCGCCGGTCGCATTCACACCGGCCTTCTTCGGGTCGAAGAGCTCGCTGGGCGGCTCCTCCTCCCGGATGTCGGCCACCAGGCCGACGATCGCCTTCATGATCCGGTCGGTCGCTTCGTTGACGACCGCCGGTGTGTGCTCCTGGACCTCGAGATCCTTCAGATCCACCGGATCACCGATCTTCATCTGGATCATCTTGCGACCGATGAGGTGCGGCTTGAGAGAGTACGCGGGAAGCAGCTCCTGGGCTCCCCACTGTCCCACCGGGTAGACCGGGGCCCCGGTCGCGAGCGCGATCCTCGCCGCACCGGACTTGCCGCGCATCGGCCAGCCGGTCGGGTCCTTGGTGATCGAGCCCTCGACGTAGACGACCACGATGCTGCCCTCGTTGACCGCCTTCACGGCCGCGTCGAACGCCGACGCGCCGGCCGTCCGGTCCACGGGGATCTGTCGCGCGGCCCGCAGGAACTTGCCCAGCGGACCCTTGAACAACGCGGCCTTGGCCAGGTAGCTCGGGCGACGGCCGTAGTCCCACACGATGTGCGCGGCAGTGAACGGGTCTATCTCGGAGACGTGGTTCAGCGCGAACACCGCTCCCCCGCTCTCCGGGATCTTCTCGCCGCCCTCCCACTCGTGCTTGGTGGTGGCGAGGAGGACGGGCTTCACGATGCCGACGGCCACGACCCACGACCAGCCGAGCCTGCCCTCCTGAAACTTTCGGTACTTTCCCACGCAGGGCAGGCTACCGGGCCGTATCCGCGACGTTGTGAGATACCTGTCAGGATCTACCCTGATGCCTGTACCTGCACCCGGTTACGTCGTACTGCTGCCCGTCAAGCCTCCGGCGCGCGGCAAGTCCCGGCTGGTCGGAATCGAGTCGCACGAGCGGGCCGATCTCGCCCGCTCGTTCGCCCTCGACACCGCCGAGTCGTGCCTGGCCGCCTCCGGCGTCGGCGCCGTGCTGGTGATCACCGACGACTCCTTCTTCGCCGCCGACGTCGCCCTCCTCGGCGCCGCCGTGATTCCCGACGGGGTCAGCGGTGACCTCAACGAGACCCTCGTACAGGGAGCGCTCGAGGCCCGGCGCCGCTGGCCGGGGCTCCGCCCCGCTGCCCTGTGCGGTGACCTACCGGCACTTCGCTCGGCCGACCTGGACGCGGCGCTGAGCGCCGCGGAGGGGTTCGGGGCTGCGTACGTCGAGGACGCGGCGGGCGGGGGCACCACCCTCTACACCGCGCCCCACGACCGGTTCCGGCCCGCGTTCGGGCCCGGGTCCGCCGCAGCCCATCGCGACGGCGGCGCCCAGCCGCTGGCGGGCGACCTCCACTCGCTGCGCCACGACGTCGACACTCTCGAGGACCTCGAGAACGTACGCAGCCTGGGGCTCGGGCCGCGTACGACTCTCGCGTCGGTCCGCGTCGGGAGTCCCGGCTAGAACGACTAGGCGTCGCTGGACGGCGTCTCGGTCCCGGTGGCCGGGCTCGTCGTCGAGGTCCCGCTCGCGGGAGCCTTCTTCGCCGCAGTCTTTGTCGCGGTCGTCTTCTTCGCCGCAGCAGTCTTCTTCGCGGGGGCCTTCTTCGCAGTCGTCTTCTTGGCTGCGGTCTTCTTGGCAGCAGTCTTCTTCGCGGCCGTCGTCTTCGCCGGGGTGGACGCGGCGGAAGTCTCCTCCGCGGGGGTCGCCGGGGCGGAAGTCTCCTTCGCCGGGGTGGCCGCAGCGGAGGTGGTCTTCTTCGCCGCGGGGGCCTTCTTCGCAGTCGTCTTCTTGGCGGTGGTCTTCTTCGCCGCCGGAGCCTTCGTCGCGGAAGTCTTCGTGGCCGTCGTCTTCTTCGCCGCGGTCGTCGTCTTCTTCGCGGGGCTCTTCTTGGCCGTGGTCTTCTTGGCGGCGGCCTTCTTCGCCGGCGCAGCCTTGTCGGCCGCCTTGGCCACCGGGTCCGCAACCGCCTCGACGGTGGGCTCGGCCTTCACCGGTTCGGCGACGGGCTCAGCGACCGGCTTGGCGGACGGCTTCACGACCGGCTCAGCGGCCTTGGCCGGCGCCTTGCGTCCTGGACGCGGCACCCTGACCTTGCCGGACACCACGTCGGCAACCAGCTTGCCGGCCGTCTCCCGCACCGCGCCGACTACTCTTCCGGCCTGTTTGCTTGCATCAGCTACTCGTTTTCTCACCACGCGATCGACCTTAGGCCATCTCCGGGACTTCCGAACATACCGACGGCATGTGAAAACGGATTGTTCACCTGATCTCTCCTGATTCCGACGTCTCGACGTGGTTACCGTGGAGAGACTCGGGGCACGTCCGCAGCACCGCTTCGACATCGCAGCCTTCGGGAGACAGGACGAGGAAGGTACGACCATCACCGACGTGCACATCGACGAGGAGCAGCCCACCGTGGTGCTCGAGGAGCCGCAGACCACGGCGAGGCCCAGCCGCGCCGGGATCCTGTTCTCGGCCTGCATCATCCTCGCCCTGATCGCCTCCGTGGCCTGGCTGGCCGTCCACACGACCCGGCTCGCCGAGGGCCGCACCGGCGCCAACGTACCGACGCCGGCGCCACCCGCTCCGACGGTCCGCAACAGCGAGCCGGCAATCCCGGCGACGTACGCCGATCTGCCCGTCGGCCCCGCGACGACCCTGCCGTTCGTGGACCAGGCCGGCCGACTCCAGCTCGGCGCGAAGCCGCAGAAGGTCTTCGGCTCCCAGATGAGCGTGGCCGGCTGGACGGTGCTGATGTACGAGCGCGCCGACAAGCCCGGTCCGGTGTGGATCGCGCGGCGCGGCTCGACCATCCAGATCCCCGGCCTGTGGACCCAGCCGGTACTGAGCAAGGACGGCAACCAGCTCTTCGCGCTCCAGCAGACCGACGACGCCGCCTCTGCCCTTGTCGCTGTGGACACCACGACGGGCGAGGAGACCGACCGGCTCGTGCTCGAGGGCGCCCCTGCCGCCACCGCCGTGCTCGGCACCGACCGCACCCGGGCCTACTTCCGCACCGGCATCGTGCCCGCCCCGCCGCCGGTGCCCGGCAACTACGGCGAGCTGACCGTCTCCCGGCCGCCGGTGACCGCCTGGGATCCCGGCGAGGCCACCCAGCGGATCTCGCTGCCGCTCGGCTACCAGCAGCTGATCCCGCTGCGCCGCGGCGTACTCCTCCACAACCCCGGCGAGTGGGAGGCCCGCTTCGCCGCCATCGAGGCCGACGGCAGCCTCACCCAGCCCGGCGTCCACGCGCCGCTGCCCGGATCGGTCGCCGACTCCCCCGACGGCTCGATCGTCGCCATCGCCCGCAACCCCAGCGACCCCGGGATGATCAGCTACGGCGCCGAGCGTGGCATCGCGGTCAACATGAGCACCTCCGAGCACATCGACCTGCGCGTACCCGACTCCGTCGAGAAGGTCCGCGTCGCCGGCTTCGAGTCCGACCGCAGCGTCGTCCTCCACACCGCGACCGCCACCGACTCCTGGTACCTCCGCTGCTGGGTCGACACCGGCTCCTGCGACCGCATCACCGGCTCCCAGCGCGGAGCCGACGGTCGCCAGATCCGCCTGCCCTAGCCCGCCGAGACGTCAGTTGCGTCGGCCGAAAACGCAGTTGTGGGCGACGAGAGTGCACTGACCCGCTCGGTCACCCGGGTCACCAGGTCGCGGTCGTCGGAGAGGTCGTAGCCGAGCTCGCGC
>NZ_JBEZZS010000030.1:0-73996 GCF_040639295.1 Nocardioides sp. NPDC023903
GTCGCGGTGAAGGTGCTGTCCTCGGAGATCGATGTGGAGAGCAGGGAACGGTTCCTGCGCGAGGAACAGGCGATGGGCAGGCTGTCCGGGCATCCCAATATCGTCGACATCCTGCAGGTCGACGTGACCGAGACCGGGCTGCCGCTGATCGTGATGCCGTACTTCAACCGCGGGTCGTTGGAACAGCTCATCCGGGATCAGGGCCCGCTCACCTGGGCCGACTCGCTGCGGGCCGGGGTGAAGCTGTCGGGTGCGATCGAGAGCGCGCATCGAGCCGAAATACTGCACCGGGACGTGAAACCGGCCAACGTCCTGCTCAGCGGCTACGGCGAACCGCAACTCACCGACTTCGGCATCGCCCGCATCCCGGGCGGTTTCCAGACATCGAGCAGTTTGATCACCGGCTCGCCCGCGTTCACCGCGCCGGAAGTGCTCAAGGGCAGCGAACCGACCGTCCGCTCCGACATCTACGGCCTCGGCTCCACGTTGTTCGCGCTGCTCACCGGGCATGCGGCCTTCGAAAGGCAGGCGGGGGAGAGGGTGGTCGCGCAGTTTCTGCGAATCACCACCCAGCCGGTGCCCGACCTGCGCGACCAGGACATTCCCTCGGACGTGGCCGCCGTCATCGAACATGCCATGTCCCAGAATCCGCGCGACCGCCCGTCCACCGCCTACGAGTTCGGCGACCCCGCGGGCGGCCCATGTGCTGTTTCCCCTGATCAGCGGGTCAGTTGTCATCCACAGGGCGGGTTCGGGATCGGGTTGTCCACAGCCGGCGACATGACGGTCGCGAAGGTCGGCGGAGCGGGTCATTGTCGTCCTTGAACGGCCGTACGGACGGCCATCGATCAGAGAGGACCAACCATGGCCAAGGCACATCTTCGGAAGAACGAGAAGGGGATCACGACGGCTGAGTACGCCGTCGGGACGGCGGCAGGTGCGGGGCTCGCCGGCCTGCTCTACAAGCTGCTCACCGGTGGCTTCGGCAACGACCTGCTCAACAGGCTGTTCCAGCACGTCCTCAGTCTGCTGGGGATCTGAGCCGTGGTCCGCGGGCAGCGGGGAGAGCGAGGCGCAGCCACCGCGGAGCTGGTGATGGTCATCCCGCTTCTGGTGGCCGTGACCATCGGGCTGGTGTGGTTGCTGTCGGTGGGAGCAGCGCAGATCCAGGTGGTCGACGCGGCCCGGGAGACTGCGCGGGCTGTCGCTCGAGGGGACGACAGCGGCTCCGCCGCCGCCCGCGGACGTCGGGTCGGACCTGCGGGCACGCAGGTGACTGTCAGCGCCGGTGCCGAGGAGGTCGTCGCCTCCGCGCAAGCCCGGGTGACCGGGCCCGGCGGGATCTTCAGCTGGATGCCGGGAGTGACCGTACGCGGTGAGGCGGTCGCCGCGACCGAGGCGACCCCTCGACAGGCTCAGGACACCGCGCAGGGGGAGCAGTGAGCACGGTCCGGGCTGGCAAGGACGAGCGCGGGTCGGCAGCCCCGTTCGCCGTCGGCGCCATCGGGCTGCTGCTCTTCCTCGGCGCCGCGCTGGGTGTGGTGGGCGCGGTCTTCGTCGCCCACCGCACGGCGCAGTCCGCGGCCGATCTGGCGGCGTTGGCGGGGGCCAACGCGCTTCAGGTCTCGGAGGACGCATGTGCGGCGGCGACGGCGATCACCGACCGCAACGGCGCCACGTTGGAGTCGTGCGAGATCGCCGGGGAAGACGTCACCGTCACCGTGCGGGTCGAGGGCCCGCGCTGGCTCGGTCAGCCCGGGGATCCGGTCGCCGAGGCGAGAGCGGGCCCGACGGACTCACGATCGGACTAGGCGTCCTCGGACTTGGGCTCGGGCGCGATCTTGGGCTCAGCCTTGGTGTCGGACTTGGTGTCGGACTTGGTGTCGGACTTGGTGTCGGACTTGGTCTCGGCGTCCTGCAGCGTCTTGGCCATGTCCCGCATCTGGCGCTTCTGCTTCATGTACTTCACCTGGTGCTTGCCGCCCCACTTGGTGAGCGAGAACCCGAAGAGGAGGAGGACGCCGGCGACGAGGCCGATCACGAAGATCGTTGTCGAACCGACCGGGAGACCGAGCAGGGTGGCGGTCGGATCGTCGAGATCACCGTTGCCGGTGGTGAAGAGACCCAGAACGATGAGGACTGCGGCAACGACGATCAGCACAAGGCCCAAGATCAGCATTTCCCCAGCGTATGCCTATTTCTGCAGCAGCAGCCGCAACAACACGATCGCGCCCTGCTTGTCGAGAGGGTTGTTCTGGTTGCCGCACTTGGGCGACTGCACGCAGGAGGGGCAGCCGTCGTCGCACTCGCACGCCTCGATGGTCTCGAGCGTGGCACCGAGCCACTCCCGGGCGGCACGGAATCCGCGTTCGGAGAATCCGGCCCCGCCGGGATGTCCGTCGTAGACGAAGACGGTGAGCATGCCGGTGTCCGGGTGGGACGCGGTGCTGACGCCACCGATGTCCCAGCGGTCGCACGTCGCGATCAGCGGGAGCAGTCCGATCGAACAGTGCTCGGCGGCGTGGGCGGCACCCGGGATGTCGGCGCTCTCCAGGCCAGCCGCTTCGAGGGCCGAGGCGGGCACGGTCCACCAGACGGCGGAGGTGCGCAGCGTGCGTTCGGGGAGGTCGAGCAGCTCCTCACCCAGCACCTCACCACCCGGTTGTCGACGGCGCAGGAAGGAGACGACCTGGTGGGTGACGTCGACGTCGCCGTACGCCAGGCGGCACTCTCCCCACGCGACCTGCTCTCGCTCGGCGACGATCGAGATCTCAGTGATTTCCCGGGCGAAGGTGGAGTAGCCGGGGTCGTCGCGGGAGATGACCGCGACGTTCTCGTCCAGGTCGAGCTCGTGCACGAGATAGGTCTCGCCACGGTGCACGTAGACGGCGCCGGCATGCGCGCTCGAGTGTGAGCTCGCCGCGTCGACCGTGCCGACGACCCGGCCGGTCTCGGCCTCGATCAGTTGCACCTGAGACCCACCCGAGGAGCGGATGTCGGCGAGGTCGGCCGCGCGTCGGCGGTCGGTCCAGTACCAGCCGCGAGGCCGCTTGCGCAGCAGCCCTGAGGCGACCAGGTTGTCCAGGATCTCCCGGGCACCCGGTCCGAAGAGCGGCAGGTCCGGCTCGGTCAGCGGCAGCTCCTGCGCGGCGGCACACAGGTGGGGGCCGACGACGTACGGGTTCGCCGGGTCGAAGACGGTGGCTTCGACCGGCTGACCGAGAAGCGCATCCGGATGGGTGACGAGATAGGTGTCCAGCGGGTCGTCGCGGGCGACCAGGATGCCGAGCGCGTCGCCCGCGCCCCGCCCCGCGCGGCCGATCTGCTGCCAGAAGGCCGAGCGCCTGCCGGGATAGCCGGCCAGCACGACGGCGTCCAGGCCACTGATGTCGATGCCGAGCTCGAGCGCGTTCGTCGCCGCCAGCCCCAGCAGCTCGCCGGAGCGGAGCGATGCCTCGATCGCCCGGCGCTCCTCGGGCAGATAGCCACCGCGGTAGGACGCCACCCGCCCGGGCAGCGACGGGTCGACCTCTTCCAGCTCGGCGGCCGCGGTCAGGGCGACCTGCTCGGCGCCGACGCGGGAGCGTACGAAGGCCAGGGTGCGTACGTCCGAGGAGACCAGGTCGGCGAGGAGGTCGGCGGTCTCGGCGGAGGCCGCGCGGCGCACGGGCGCTCCGTTCTCGCCCGCGTGCGACGTCAGCGGCGGCTGCCACAATGCGATCGAGAGCTCCCCGCGTGGCGACGCGTCGGCGGTCACCGGGAGGACCGGAAGGCCGATGAGCCGCTCGCCCGCGATCGACGGCTCCGCGACGGTCGCCGAGGCGAGGATGAATGTCGGCGATGACCCGTAGAGCGCACAGATGCGCCGCAGCCGCCGCAGCACGTGCGAGACGTGCGCCCCGAAGACGCCGCGGTAGTGGTGACACTCGTCGATGACGACGTAGCGCAGCGAGCGGAAGTAGGACGTCCACCGCTGATGACCGGGGAGCAGCGATCGGTGCAGCATGTCGGGGTTGGTCAGGATGTACTCGCCGAAGTCGCGCGCCCAGTCCCGCTGCTCCCGGGTGCTGTCACCGTCGTGGGTCACCGCGCGCACGTCGGCGCCCAGCTCGCGCAGCCCGGTCAGCTGGTCCTGAGCGAGCGCCTTGGTGGGCGCGAGATAGAGGACGCCGGCGCCGCGCTCACCACGTGGACCACGCCCGTCTCGGATCGCGGTCAGCGCGGGCAGCTGATAGGCCAGCGACTTCCCGGAGGCGGTGCCGGTCGAGACGATCACGTGGCTGCCCTCGTGGGCGGCCTCGGCGGCCACCGCCTGATGCTGCCAAGGACGTTCGATCCCACGAGCGGCAAAGGCGGCGACCACATCGGTCGAAGCCCACGTCGGCCAGTCGGCGAAGACGGCCTCTCTCGGCGGGACCTGCTCGAGGTGGGCGAGCCGGTCCTCGCGACCCGGGACGTCCGCGAGCCGGCGTACGAGATCACCGGTCGCTGTCGTCAACACCTATCTATTCTCCCAGAATCTGGTGGCAGCCACGCTTGCGGCCCCGCATCGTGTCCATGACGTTGCGAGTTTCTTGCGCGCATCCTGGTGAGCCGTGGTTACATTACGATCGACTCCGGCTATCGGACACCAGGCATGCCGACCGGAGCTGGTTGTCTCACGTTCCTTGGCAGGAGAACTTCGAAGTGGATCTGACGCTTGCGACTCGCGAGCTCGACTCGGCCACCATCGTGGCCGTGGGCGGCGAGATCGACGTCTATACCGCGCCGAAGCTGAGGGACAAGATCACCGAGCTCGTCGCGCGGGGTCACTACGACATCGTCGTCGACCTCGAAGCCGTGGAGTTCCTCGACTCGACCGGTCTCGGCGTCCTGGTGGGTGGCCTGAAGAAGGTGCGCCAGCACAACGGCATGCTCCGCCTGGTCTGCACCCAGGAGCGGCTGCTCAAGATCTTCCGGATCACCGGCCTCGCCAAGGTCTTCGACATCCACGCCAGCGCCGAGGGCGCGGCAGCGGGCTGACCCGAGCCCACAGACGACTGAGCGAGGTCGAGCGGCGAGCTTGCTCGTCCGCTCGCGCCGAGCGAGGGAGTGAGCGCGCGAAGCGCGCATTAGGCTCCAGGTGTGAGTGACCTCCCGCACCGGCTCCGTGACGCCCTCCAGCAGGCCGACTTCTCCTACGACTCCGTCGCCGAGCTGCTCGGTCCGACCGCGCACAGCGCGCTGAGTCGCAACGAGACCCTTCCGGGCCGGCGGCGCACTCACGGAGGCACCCCGCTGGAGACCCTCATCCGGCTCTTCCTGCTGCAGACGACCGTCCCTCTGGACCTCGCCGAGGCAGCCCTGCCCGGGCTCGTCGACCGGCTCGCCGTCGAGGGGATCCTGGAGCAGTCGGTCGGCGAGGTCGCGGCCCGCCTCGACGTACGTCCGTACGCCACCGATGACACCGCCCTCTGGGTCGTCTCCGACCTCACGCCGGGGCTCGATGGCGGCCCGCAGCGCGTCGGCCCCGAGCACGTGCTCGGGATCAGCCCCGCCTCGACCTCCCTGGCGCAGCTGACCATCCGTGACCAGGTCGGCACCGCGCTCGATCTCGGCACCGGCTGCGGCGTCCAGGCCCTCCACCTCGCCACCCACAGCGACCGGGTGGTCGCGACCGACGTCAACCAGCGAGCCCTGTGGATCACCGCGTTCAACGCCGCCCTCAACGACGTGGCGGACCGGATCGACGTACGCGACGGGTCGTTCTTCGAGCCCGTCGCCGGTGAGCGCTTCGACCTGATCGCCACCAACCCGCCGTTCGTGATCAGCCCGGCAACCGGTGAGCGCCTCGTCTACCGCGACTCCGGGCTCCCCGGCGACCGGGTGGTCGAGGACATCGTCAGGGCCGCTCCCGGCATGCTCACCGAGGGCGGCTGGTGTCAGATCCTGGGCAACTGGATCATCTCCCAGGACCAGCCCTGGGACGACCGTCTCGAGGGATGGCTCGGGGACGAGGTCGACGCGTTCGTGGTCCAGCGTGAGGTGCTCGACCCCGCGGCGTACGTCGAGCTCTGGCTCAAGGACTCCGGCCACCACGGCGCCCAGGACTACCTGACCCGCTACGACACCTGGCTGTCCTGGTTCGAGGAGCAGAAGATCGAGGGCGTCGGGTTCGGCTGGATCAACCTGCACCGCACCGGCGCGAGCAACCCGAAGCGCGAGCTCCTCGAGTGGCCCTACGACGTCGAGCAGCCGATCGCCCCGGCGCTCGCAGCGTGGGGCGAGGCAGCCCGCGTCGAGGTCACTGAGGACTCCACGCTGGTGCTCATCGAGGACATCCAGCAGGAGACCCTCGGCCAGCCCGGCGCCGAGGACCCCAGCACCGTCATCCTGCGCCAGCAGCGTGGCCTGCGCCGCGCGCGCCAGGCGGACACGATCGAGGCGGCCTTCGCGGGCGCGTGCGACGGTGACCTGGCCATCGGCCAGATCCTCGACGCGCTCGCGCAGATCCTCGACCGCGACCCCGCGGTCGTGCGCAGCAGCTATCTGCCGATCGCCCAGGAGCTGGTCAACGAGGGCTTCCTCCGTCCCGCGCCAGGCACGCCTGGTCCCGCAGCCTGATCAGGCGCCTGCGCACGCTCGAGATCAGCAGGTCCGGATAGCCCAGCGGCTCGAGATCGGGAAGGTCGCGCATGCCCCACGGCCGCTGGGTCTGCCACGGCCAGAAGCCACGGAGCGCGGCCGCCAGCTGCTTGCCGTACGCCGACGGCATCTTCTTCACGTCCAGCCGCCCCTTGAGCTCGGTCGCGGTGACCAGGCCGCCCGGCCCGGCGAGTCCGTTGGCGCCCAGGACCGTCCACACGATCCCGGCCGCCACCTGGGCCGGCTGGGTGGGCCGATCGACGACCAGCGGGTCGATCTCCCACAGCCGCAGCAGCGCCCGTCGCAGCGCGAAGCCCACCTCCGCGACCGGGAAGTCGGCCGCGACCTCGTCGAGCAGCGCGGCGACCGCCTCCAGCTGCGTACGTCCCGCCGGATCCTCCACGACCGGCAGGTCCAGCCCGTCCTCGACCAGCGGCGCGGCATCCAGCGCGGTGACCGCCTCGTGGCCGCCGCACAGCGCGGCCAGCCAGTCCAGGGCCACCTCGTGGTCGGGTCGTGGCGGTGTGTCCGGCTCCGCCCAGCGGGGCCGGGTCAGCTCGGCCTCCAGGCGCTCCAGGATCACGTTGGTCCGGGTGAGCAGCTGCGCGCACTCGGAGCAGACCAGGTGCTCCGGGGGCGTGGCCAGACCCTCTATGTAGTCGATGTATTCGGCGTCGATCATCAGCAGAGACCTCTCGGTTCGGATTGGTCTCGCCGTCCTCGAAAGCCACCATACGGACGGGCACCGACAGTTTTTGGACATGGCCGGATGAGACACCGATTTCACGCTCCCGCTCCCCAGCGTGCTAGGTATTGTCTTCGCGGCGCCCAAGGCAACACGCCATGTTGTCCGAGAGCTCAGTGCCGCATGAACCGCGGTGACTGGACCCATGCCGGCTGGAGACACGCGCTAACGTGTCTCGCCAGAGCTTGTCAGTGGTGCCAGGCTCTGCTGCAGTGAGATAAGGACGTCAGTGGCACACAAGTTGGTGATCGTCGAGTCCCCGGCGAAGGCTCAGAAGATCGGCGGATACCTCGGACAGGGGTATGTCGTCGAGGCATCCGTCGGGCACATCCGCGACCTTCCGCAGAGCGCGGCAGACACCCCTGCCAAGATCAAGGACAAGCCGTGGGGGCGCTTCGGCGTCGATGTCGACAACGGCTTCACCCCTTACTACGTCGTCCCCAGCGACAAGAAGAAGCAGATCGCCAAGCTCAAGTCGCTCCTCAAGGACGCCGACGAGCTCTACCTCGCCACCGATGAGGACCGCGAGGGCGAGGCGATCGCCTGGCACCTCCTCGACGAGCTGAAGCCGAAGAAGGGCATCCCGGTCAAGCGGATGGTCTTCCACGAGATCACCAAGGCCGCGATCCTGGCCGCTGCCGAGAACCCACGCGAGCTTGACATGGACCTCGTCGAGGCCCAGGAGTCGCGCCGCATCCTCGACCGTCTCTACGGCTACGAGATCTCCCCGGTGCTGTGGAAGAAGGTCATGCCCCGCCTGAGCGCGGGCCGCGTCCAGTCGGTCGCCACCAGGCTCGTCGTCGACCGCGAGCGTGAGCGGATCGCCTTCCGGACCGCCTCATACTGGGACCTCGCCGGCACGTTCGACGCCGGCTCCGACCACGAGCCGCGGATGTTCCCGGCCCGGATCACCTCCGTCGACGGCAGCCGCGTCGCCCGTGGCACCGACTTCGGCCCCGACGGCCTGCTGAAGAGCGACAAGGTCGTCCACCTCGACCGCACCCGCGCCGAGTCCCTCGCCGCCGGCCTCGAGGGCCAGACCTACGAGGTCCGCTCGGTCGAGTCCAAGCCCTACAAGCGCAGCCCGTACGCCCCCTTCCGCACCACCACGATGCAGCAGGAGGCGAGCCGGAAGCTCGGGATGAGCGCGTCGACCACGATGTCGGTCGCCCAGCGTCTCTACGAGAACGGCTTCATCACCTACATGCGTACCGACTCCACGACCCTGAGCGGAGACGCCGTCAGCGCGGCCCGCGCTCAGGTCCGGGAGCTCTACGGTGCCGAATACCTGCCCGACGCCCCCCGGACGTACGCCTCCAAGGTCAAGAACGCCCAGGAGGCCCACGAGGCGATCCGCCCCGCGGGTGACTCGTTCCGCACTCCGGCGCAGACCGGTCTGACCGGCGACCAGTTCCGCCTCTACGAGCTCATCTGGATGCGCACCGTCGCCTCCCAGATGAAGGACGCGGTCGGCAACTCGGTCGCGATCCGCCTCGGCGCCTCGGCGGCCACGGGCGAGGACGTCGTCTTCTCCGCGACAGGGCGCGTGATCACGTTCCACGGCTTCCTGAAGGCGTACGTCGAGGGCACCGACTCCGCCGACCAGACCTCCGACGACCAGCAGACCCGCCTCCCGAACCTCATCAAGGGCGAGCGGGTGAACGCCGCGAGCCTCACCGCGGACGGTCACGAGACCAAGCCGCCTGCTCGTTACACCGAGGCGACCCTGGTCCGTGAGCTCGAAGAGCGCGAGATCGGCCGTCCGTCGACCTACGCGAGCATTATCCAGACCATCATCAACCGCGGCTACGTCTTCAAGAAGGGCACCGCGCTGGTCCCCGCCTGGGTCGCGTTCTCGGTGGTCAGGCTGCTCGAGGAGCACTTCCCGCGCCAGATCGACTACCGGTTCACGGCGAGCATGGAGGAGATCCTCGACGAGATCGCCAAGGGCGACAAGGACATGACCACCGAGCTCGGGGAGTTCTACTTCGGCTCCGAGCGGGTCATGGGCCTCAAGCCGCTGGTCGACGGTCTCGGCGACATCGACGCCCGCGAGCTGGCGACCTTCCCGGTCGGCTCTCCGGAGGCCGGGGTCAACCTCCGAGTCGGCCGCTACGGTCCCTACATCGAGGGCCCCGGCGACGACGGCACCCCGTTCGCGGTGCGTGCCAACGTCCCCGACGACCTGCCGCCCGACGAGCTCACCCTGGAGAAGGCCAAGGAGCTCTTCGCGAACCCGGCCGGCGAGGAGCTCAACCTCGGCGTCCACCCGGAGACGGGGCTCACCGTCGTCGCGAAGAGCGGCCGGTTCGGTCCCTACGTCACCGAGCAGCTCCCCGAGGACGCGAAGAAGGGTGCCAAGCCCCGCACCGCGAGCCTCTTCAAGTCGATGAGCCTCCAGACCATCACGCTCGAGGACGCCGTCAAGCTGCTGACCCTGCCCCGGGTCGTCGGCACCGGCGCCGACGGCGAGGAGATCACCGCCCAGAACGGCCGCTACGGGCCCTACCTGAAGAAGGGCACCGACTCCCGGACCCTGAGCTCGGAGGACCAGCTGCTCACGATCACGCTGGAGGAGGCTGAGCAGATCTACGCCCAGCCGAAGCAGCGCGGCCGTGCCGCCGCCAAGCCGCCGCTCAAGGAGCTCGGCCCCGACCCGGTCTCCGGGCAGCCGATGGTCGTCAAGGACGGTCGCTTCGGTCCCTACGTCACCGACGGTGAATACAACGCCACCCTCCGGGCCGCCGACGACCTGGAGACCCTGACCGCCGAGCGCGCCGCCGAGCTGCTCGCCGACAAGCGCGCCAAGGGCCCGGCGAAGAAGACCACCAAGCGGACGACGAAGAAGACGACCAAGAAGTCGCCGGCGAAGAAGTCCACGACGAAGAAGTCGACCGCCAAGAAGACGACCAAGAAGGCCGCGACCAAGAAGTCCTGAAGCCGTACGCCGCGGCCCGGCCGCCCACGTGGCAGAACCCCGTCATGGCGGGGTTCTGCTGCCGCCTGACGTCGTAGAGCCCCGCACAATCCCGCCTTGGCGGGAATCTGTCAGCCGAGAGCTCCCTGCAGCTCTCGCGCCAGCCGGTCGCGTTCGGTCTCGGGCAGCCACTGGGTCTCGTCGTCGGTCACGTAGCCGAACACGTTCGGTCCCCGAAGTTCCGCTGGCTGGTCGGCCATCCTCGGCACCAGGTGCACATGGAGATGTTCGAAGCCTTCGGCTTCGGAGAACTGCATGACGTACGTCTTCACGCACCCGGTCACGGCACGCAGCGCCCCCGACAGCGAGCCGAGCAGCGTGCCCAACTCGGCGTGCGCCTCGGCGGGCAGCTCGTCGAGAGCGGTGACATGCCGGATCGGCGCGATCACCAGCCAGCCGGGAAGCGTGACGTTGAAGGCGTGGCCGACCCGCCAGTGCCGCGTACGGACGATCGACTCGCGTGGCGGCAGCGACTCGAGGGCGCTGTTGCGGCAGTTGTAGCAGTCCATCGCGAGGTCCCCGTCAGCTGAGCGAACCGACGACCTCGTCGTAGTCCAACCGGTCGGCGGCGATGTAGAAAAGCCGGGCGCCGGGGGCGACCGGCAGATCCCAGGGCGGGCTGACCTGGATGCCGTCGACGGTGCGGACGGCAAGGAGCGTGGCGCCGTGCGAGCGGCCGAGGGCGGCCTGCCAGGCGCCGACGTCCACGGTCGCGGCCGAGGGAGGCACCGTGAGCGAGTAGGTGCCCTTGCCGCCGGCGGTGGCGAGCTCCTGGTAGACCTCGGCGATGCCGGGGTCGCTGAGCTCCTCGCCGATCAGCTGGGTGTTGTGCCACTGGACGCAGTGGACGGTCGTGTCGACTCGGAAGATGGTGCGCTGCACCCGCATGTCCCGCAGCGCCACGATCGTGTGCACCGAAGGAGCAGCGGTGTTGGCCGCGACGGTGAGCGTGACCGCCTCGTTGTCGTCACGCGCGTCGATCAGCACGCTGTGCGCGCTGGCGAGCCCGGTGCGAGCGAGCACGTCGAGATCGGTGATGTCGCCGCGTACGAACTGAAGGCGGTCCTCCCCGGGCATCGGGTGCTCGGAGAGCTGGTCCTCCCAGGTCGCGAGCACGACCTCCCGTTCGGGCTCGGAGAGCAGTTCTTCCAAGATCCGCTCGGTGCGCCCGGCGGTGTAGCCGAGCAGCACGATGTGGTTCTGTCCGCTGAAGCTGATCTCTCCACGCATGCGGCGTCCTTTGGCGTTCTCGATGATTGCCGAGATCCGGCTGAACAAGATGGCGAGGGTGGTGATGGAGCCGAAGACGACGTACGCCCCGACGAGCCGGCCACCGGTGGTCTCCGGGAAGAGGTCGCCGTAGCCGACCGTGGCCGCGGTGATGAGGAACCACCACCAGTAGTTGCCAGGGCGCACGATGTCGCTGCCCGGCTGGGCCAGCGCCATCGCGATCCAGCCGGTGACGAAGACGAAGCCGATGATCGCGAGCGGTAGCACCCAGGCGTAGTGGCGCGAGGTGCGCCGGGCCAGTCGAATGAAGAAGAACATCAGTAGCCCACCCAGCCCTTCCGGGCGTAGTCCAGGATCGCCGGATCCAACAACGTGGTGACCGAGGTCGGCCGCTCGGCACGGTCCGGCGGGAACGAGGTCGCGGCCGCGAGCACGGCGTCGCTGGCATAGCGCAGCCCGCCCGGCGCCTCGTCGTCGAGAGCGAGCTCAGGGGCCGACCCGTCGCGGGAGGCGAGGACGTAGCCCCAGTTCCCGAAGGAGGGTACGTCCGCCTGGTAGGGCGTGGTCCGCCAGCCGGCCTCGGTGAGGGTGTGCCGTACGGACCAGAACGCGTCCGGCGCGAAGAAGGGGCTGCCCGACTGCACGACCATCCGCCCGGACGGGGCGAGCAGTCGCGCGATCATGCTGTAGTTCTCGACCGAGTAGAGCTTGGCCAGAGCGGTCGAGTCCGGGTCGGGGAAGTCGGCGATGACCACGTCGAACGGTGCCCCCGAGTAGTCGCGCACCCAGGAGAACGCGTCGTCGGCGACGTACGTCAGCCGGGGGTCCTCCAAGGACCCCGACGTCAGCGAGGAGACCGGCTCGAACGAGCGCGCCAGCGACACCACAGCGGGATCGAGGTCGACCAGTGTCACCGACGAGACCGACTGATAGCGCAGCACCTCCCGCGCGGCGAGCCCGTCACCACCACCGAGGATCAGCACCCGCTGGTGCGTCCCGTTCATCGCCGGGTGGACGAGCATCTCGTGGTAGCGGTACTCGTCGAGCGAGGAGAACTGCAGGTCACCGTCGAGGAAGAGGCGTACGTCATCGAACGCCGGTCCGACCGGAGCGCCGCGGGTCACCACGATCTCCTGGTAGTCCGAGCGCTGGGAGTGGATGATCGGGTCGCGGTAGAGCGCCTGGCGGGCGTTGAGCTCGAAGGAGTCGGCCGTCACCGCGGTCATGCCGAGGGCGAGCGCGAGCGCGCCGCAGACGGCCGTGACCGCCCCACGTTGCCGGCGCGAGCCGGCCAGGGCCACCCCGACCGTCCAGGCGGCGACCACGTTCAGAGCAGCCGTCGCCACCGTCCCCACCAGCAGCCCCAAGGTCGGCAGCAGCAGGAACGGGAACGCGAGTCCGCCGATGAGCGCACCGACGTAGTCGACCGCATTGATGTCAGCGACCGCGAGCGAGGCCTGCTGGCGCCGCAGCCGTTGCAGCAGCTCCATCAGCAGCGGGATCTCGGCACCCACCAGGGCGCCGATCAGGAACGTCACCAGCAGCATCATCGGGGTGTAGAGATGCAGCCACGCGAACGACGCGTAGAGCGCCGGCACCGAGGCGCCACCGACCGCGGCGAGCGCGATCTCCACGGCCACGAACGAGCGCAGCGGCCGCGTGATGAGCGGCTTGGCGAGCACGGCGCCGATGCCCATCGCGAACATCGACACCGCGATCACCAGCGACGTCTGCGCGATCGAGTTGCCGAGCAGATAGCTCCCCAGCGTGACCAGTGCGAGCTCGTAGACCAGGCCGCACGCCGCGCAGATGAACACCGCCGCGAGGACGAGCAGCCGGGCCGCGCGTCCCTCGGGCAGCGCGGACAACGAGGGGAGAGTCAGGCTCACGTGATCGAGGCCGCCACGATCACGCCGACGGCCAGCTGCACCGCGACGGCGACCCAGATCGCCGGGTCGTCCTTGTCGTCGGTCATCAGCTCACCGAGCCGGCCCGGGGTGAGCAGGTCGAGGATCACGAACGCGAACGCGAGCAGGGCGATCCCGATGAGACCGTACGCAGCGGTCTCGGCGAGCCCCTGGAAGGTGTCCGCCTCCGCGGTGTAGATCGAGGTGGCCACGATCATCGCGATCGCGACGACCGAGGAGCCGAGCAGCAGCGCCGGGTCGCGGCGGTGCTCCACGAAGATCAGCTGCCCCAGCCGGCCCGGCGTGAGCAGGTCGATCACATAGAAGCCGATCATCAGCAGAACCAGCCCGAGGGCGGCGAAGGCGACGGTGGACAGCAGTCCGCTCACAAGGTCAGTCATCGGTTCATCTCTCCAGTCTCAGGGTGGTCACTTGCCGGATCCGCTGCCGCCGCCGCGGAACGAGTCACCGCTGCTGCCGCTGCCGCTGTTGCGGCCGTAGTAGCTGTTCCAGCCCCACAGCCCGATCACCGTGGCGTGGTGGCGGTAGCCGCGGTCGTACTCGTAGAACGTGATCGTCGAACCCGAGGGCGTACGCGGCTCCACGACGACCAGCCAGTCGTCGTCGTAGCGCAGGTAGTGGCTGGATCCTTCGGCCCGGTTCTCGTCCGCGTCGGTGCCGCTGTCGATCTGGTTGGCGACCGAGCTCACCGTGCCGTCGTCCTCGAAGACGATCCCGGCCTCGCTGTCGGGGTCGGTGCCGCTGACGTGGTCGAAGTTCTTGCGCAGGTACTTCTCGGGGCTGTTCCCGTCGCCGGACACGGCGATGGCGATGATGATGGCGAGCGCGACGCACGCCGCGACGATCGCCCAGCCGATCAGCTTGCGGTTCGGGCCGCCGGAGCCGCTTGGTTCAGACACTTGTGCCCTCCTCGGGCCGGTAGCTGGTGGTGGTGGCGACGATCTCGCCGGTCTGTGGGTAGGTGTGCCAGGTGTTCCAAGTGACCTGCCCGTCTCCGGGGCGGTCCAGGGCCAGCGCGGTCACCGCGTGCGGGTCACCCGGGAAGTGCGCGACGACGGCATCCGTACGCCCGCTCAGCCGCTCCACGAGCCGCGACGCCTGCGCGGCGAGCTCGTCCGGTCCCATCTCCTCCACGTGCGAGGCGAGGCGGTAGCCGTCGGCCGCGTGCGCCTCGGGAAGGGGCGCGGCCTCGGCGATCCCGCACGCGATGGTCTCGTGCAGGAGCGGGCGGTCGTGGCGGCGTACGACGACCTGATGGCTGGCGCCCAGGACGCTCAGCGTCACCGTGAGGCCGCTCCCGAGGCTCACCGTCCGGGAGGCCAGCGGAGTGCAGGGGATCGGTGCGAGGGTCCAGCGCAGGGTGTCGCCGCGTACGTCCGCGAACGGGACGTCGAGAAGCGTCACTCGTCGTCCAGGGTCGCGGGCCGGTCGGTGGAGGGGTAGACGGTCAGCTCGAACGGCTGCAGCACCTCGCCGAGGGAGGGCTCCCAGTTGGTGCCCCACTTCTCGAAGCCGAGCAGCTTGCCGTCGACCGACTCGTAGTCCGCGTACTCGGCCGTGCCCGACGGCGCCGTTCCGGTCGCGCCGGTGGCGGTGAAGGCGGCAGAGCCCTTCTCCTGGAGCCGGTAGGCGACGCCGCCGACGATGATGTCGCGGTCACCGACAGCGCCCTGCTCGATGTCGCCGAGCGGGATCGCGTGCCACAGCGAGACCTCGAAGCTCTCGTCGTCCTCGATGGAGAGCCACTTCTTGCCCTCCGCGTCGTCGAGCATGTGCTCGGTCCAGCGGTAGCCGTGCTCGTCGAAGTCGATCCGCCCGCGGACGAACCAGTTGTGGCCCAGGTACTCGATGACGTCGCCGTTGCGCACCTGGCGCAGCTGGTCGGAGGCGTGCTTGTGCTGGTCGCCGATGAAGTCGTCGGGCTCCTTCTGCGCCGTCGGCTGCTGCCGGCTCTTCCAGAGCAGGTAGGCCGCGACCGCGAGGGCGGCCAGCAGCAGGACGATCAGGACGTAGATCACCGGAGACTCCTTGGTTCAGCGTGAGGACGACCCGAACCTTAACCTGGTGGTGCGAGCTTCGACAGCCTGAATCGCTCCACCCGCGGGCGGCGTACTCAGGTGTTGTCGGTCCCACCCCGTAGGTTTGCCTCGTGAGGTTTCCGGGTGTCTACGCAGAGCACGGCGTCTTCGTCTGTTTCGAGGGCGGCGAGGGCTCGGGCAAGTCGACCCAGTCGCGGCTGCTCCACGAGGCCCTGACCGCCCGCGGCCACCGGGTCCTGCTGACCTTCGAGCCGGGCGACACGGCCGTAGGCAAGGACGTACGCCGCATCGTGCTGTCCCCGGAGACCGGCGACCTCGACGATCGGACCGAGGCGCTCCTGTTCGCCGCCGACAAGGCCGAGCACATCGAGTCGATGGTCCGCCCGGCGCTGGAGCGGGGCGAGGTGGTCATCACCGACCGCTATGTCGACTCGATGCTGGCCTACCAGGGCGCCGGCCGGGTGCTGGACGCCGCGCAGCTCGAGGAGGTCGCGCGGTGGGCGACCGCCGACCTGCGACCCCACCTGACCGTGCTGCTCGACCTGGATCCGACGGCTGGGTTCACCCGGTTCGAGGAGCGCGACCGGATGGAGCAGGAGTCGGTCGAGTTCCACCAGCGGGTGCGCTCCGCGTTCGTCGGGCTGGCTGAGCGCAATCCCGACCACTACCTGGTCCTGGACGCCCGCGCTCCGGTCGAAGAGATCCACGCCGCGGTGCTGGCGCGCCTCGAGCCGCTGCTCACTCAGGCGGTGAGCGCATGAACGTCTCCACCATGTCGGTCTGGGACAACCTGGTCGGCCAGCGTCACATCATCTCCACGCTGAAGACCGCCGCAGCCGGCCACGGCATGACCCAGAGCTGGCTCTTCACGGGTCCTCCGGGCTCGGGGCGTTCCAACGCCGCGATCGCCTTTGCCGCCGCGCTCCAGTGCCCCAACGGCGGCTGCGGCCAGTGCCACGCCTGCCACACGGTGCTGGCGGGCAGCCACGCCGACGTCAACCTGGTGCGCACCGAGAAGCTGACCCTCGGCGTCGACGAGATCCGCGACCTCGTCCGTCAGGCCGCCCTGAGCCCGGCCGGAAGCCGCTGGCAGATCCTGATCATCGAGGACGCCGACCGGCTCACCGAGCAGGCCAACAACGCGCTGCTCAAGGCCGTCGAGGAGCCCGGCGCCCGCACGGTGTGGATGCTCTGCGCGCCGACGGTCGAGGACGTACTCCCGACCATCCGGTCCAGGTGCCGGCTGGTCACGCTGACCACCCCGTCAGCGCCCGACGTGACCGCCTTCCTCCAGCGCACGCTCGGTGTCGACGAGGCGCGCGCGGCCTACGCGGCGCGCGCGAGCCAGAGCCACATCGGCCGGGCCAAGGCACTGGCCCGCGACGACGACACCCGGCGCCGGCGCGAGCAGGTGGTGGCCTACCCGGCCCGGCTGCACACCCTCGCCGACGCACTCAGAGCCGCCGGCGAGCTCGCCGCGGTCTCGAAGGAGGAGGCCGACGCCGTCACCGCTGACCTCGACGCTCGGGAGAAGGCCGACCTCGACGCCGGCTACGGCGTGGTCGATCGCGGCCGCCGGCCGCGCGAATACGGTCCCGCGCTGTCCGCGCTCGAGAAGGACCAGAAGCGCCGAGCGACCCGCCGCCACCGCGACGTGATCGACCGCGGGCTGATGGACCTGGTCTCGGTCTACCGCGACGCGATCACGATCGCCGCCGGCGCTCCGGTGACCCTCGTCAACGAGGAGCACCGACGCGAGATCGAGCAGCTCGTCGCGGCCTCGACCCCCGAGCTCAACCTGCAGCGGATCGGGGCGATCTTCGAAGCCCGCGAGCAGCTGCTGGAGTTCAACGTGCAGCCCCAGTTGGTGCTGGAAGCGATGATGGTGGCGCTGTTGCCGCCCGGAGGAGATCAGTGAAACTCAAAGCAGTGACCGGCGCCGCCGCGCTGAGCGCTCTGACCGTGATCACCGCAGGCTGTGGTGCCGACGGCGGCACCCCCGACGCCGACCAGGTGAGTCCGAGCGCTGAGGCGACCGCGGCCCCGACCGAGGGGTTGCAGACCTTCTACAGCCAGAAGCTGGACTGGAAGGAGTGCAACGGCGCCTTCGAGTGCGCGACCCTCGAGGTCCCGCTCGACTACTCCGACCCCACCGGCCGCACCATCGAGGTCTCGGTCATCAAGGACCCGGCCAACGAGAAGAAGATCGGGTCGCTGGCGATCAACCCGGGTGGCCCGGGTGGGTCGGGCATCGAGTACGCCCTCTACAACAACCGGTCCTTCAGCTCCACCGTTCGCGACTCCTACGACATCGTCGGCTTCGACCCGCGTGGTGTCGGGCAGAGCACCCCGGTCGACTGCCTCGACGACGAGACCCTGGACTCCTACGTCGCGGTCGACCCCGACCCCGACACCCCGGCCGAGGAGAAGGCGTACGTCGACACCGGCGTCGAGATGGCCAACGGCTGCGCGGCCCAGAAGGACGGCATCTCCGACCACGTCAGCACTGTCGAGGCGGCCCGGGACATGGACGTACTCCGGGCTGCGCTCGGTGAGGACCAGCTCGACTACTTCGGCGCCTCCTACGGCACCCAGCTCGGCTCGACCTACGCCGAGCTCTACCCCGACCGGGTCGGCCGGTTCGTGCTCGACGGTGCGATCGCCCCCGGGCTGAGCGTCCTCGACGCCAACCTCGCCCAGGCGAAGGGCTTCGAGGTCGCGCTCCGCTCCTACGTCGAGAACTGCGTCGACGAGGGCAGCTGCTTCCTCGGCGACTCCGTCGACGAGGGCGTCGAGCGCGTCCAGAAGCTGATGGCCGACATCGACGCCGAGCCGCTGCCCGCCGGCGACCGTGAGCTGACCGCCGGCAACGCCCTCTACGGCCTGATCACCCCGCTCTACGTCGAGTCCTACTGGCCCTACCTCACCGACGCCCTCCAGGCGGCGCTGAAGGGCGACGGCTCCCAGCTGATGAGCCTCTCGGACAACTACGCGGGCCGTGACCCCGAGGGCGGCTACATCAACAACACGATGGAAGCCAACTGGGCGATCAACTGCCTCGACGACTCCTCCGGCATGAGCCCGGAGGACGTACGCAAGCAGCTGCCCGCCTTCGAGGAGGCCGCTCCGACGTTCGGTGCCGCCCTGGCCTGGATGCTCAACGGCTGCGCCGCGGAGAAGTTCAAGGCCACCGAGGCCGAGCCCGAGATCGACGCCGCGGGCTCCAACCCGATCGTCGTCGTCGGCACCACCCGCGACCCGGCCACCCCCTACGAGTGGGCCGAGGACCTCGCCAAGGCTCTCGACAACGGCGTACTCGTCTCCCGTGACGGCGACGGCCACACCGGCTACATGCAGGGCAACGGCTGCGTCGACGACGCCATCGACGACTACCTGGTCGACGGCAAGGTCCCCGACAACGGCTTGGAGTGCTGACCCCGCTCGAACTGCGGATTTACCCGATGTGGGGTGGGTCCTCGTCGTGACGCCCCGGCGGATCTCTGTGAACCAGAGGATCTCAGCCGGAAGCATCACTTCGAGAGGAAGGGTCACGAGCACGTGATCATCAACCAGCGAATCCGTTCGACGACGAAGGTCTTCGCTGCCACCGCCATCGCCTCCCTGGCGATCGCGGTAGCCCCCGTCATCAGCCAGCCCGCCCACGCCACCACGCCCCCGGGGACCGTCGCCAAGGTCATCACCAAGGTCGTCAAGGTCTCCGCCCCCAAGTACGGGACGAGGTCCTACCGCCCCGTCGGCAAGCTGACCGCGGGCGGCAACCCGATCAAGGGCAAGCGCATCCACCTGCAGAAGCGGGCCAGCGGCCGCTGGATGAGCGTGACCTCGTGCGTGACGAACAGGTACGGCAAGTGCGCCGTGATCGTGACGCCGAAGGTCAGCCGCTACTACCGCTGGAAGTTCGCCGGCGACGCCAACCGGAGACCCGACGTGTCCGCGTCTTTCTACCTGAAGAAGCGCGTCTCGGGTCTGGACTACAGCTACGCCAACGGCGAGCAGGTCTTCAACGCCACCACGACCAACGACCGCGACTGCGGCGAGATCCCCGCCTACAAGAAGCCTGTCCGGGTCAACAACAGCTCCGACCCGTGGGCTCTCGACCGGGACAACGACGGCTACGGCTGCGAGTGACCCGGAGCCTTCGTCAAGGCGGTGTCCTGAGCTTGTCGAAGGGTATGTAGGCCGGGGCTCACATCCCTAGCGGAACTCCGCACGGGATGTGAGCCTTCGGCTGCATACCTCGATGGAGGAACAGCTAGCGCCGGTGGACCGGGTCCGCGATGGCCTGGATCCGCTTCGTGGCCAGGTCGATCATCAACGTGGCGGCGGGGGAGAGGGTGGCGTCGGTGCGATGGACGATGGCGAACGTGTCGTACGTCCGGGGTCGCAGTGACACCCAGCCGGCCTTCGGTGCCAGCCGGGGGAGCAGCTGTTCGGCTGCTCCCTTGGCGATGACGCTGTCGGCGTACCCCATCCCCACCAGCTCGACTGCCGTCTCGATGTCCTCGACCTCGATCCGGCTGGGTGGGTTGCGCCCCGTCTCGTGGAGCAGGTTGCGGATGGTGACCCGGGTGGGGTCCTCGGAGCTCCAGCTCGTGTCGGACATGACCAGCGTGGCCAGCGAGAGCCGGTGCGGTGTGACCGGCGTGGCCAGGTGGGCCGGGTCGGCCGAGA
Source organism: Nocardioides sp. NPDC023903 (assembly GCF_040639295.1). Classification (NCBI taxonomy): domain Bacteria; kingdom Bacillati; phylum Actinomycetota; class Actinomycetes; order Propionibacteriales; family Nocardioidaceae; genus Nocardioides; species Nocardioides sp. NPDC023903. The sequence continues at coordinate 20,236 of NZ_JBEZZS010000030.1, forward strand.
TGTAGACGAGCTCGTCGCGGGCCACGGGGGTGACCTTCAGCCCCGGACCGGAGACGCTGCCGACGAGCAGCATCGCCGCCTCGAGCCGTCCGCGCCGCAGGTCGTCCTGGACCTCGGTGGAGTTCTGCCCGATCAGCTCGACGCGTACGCCCGGGTATCGGTCGAGCACATCGGCCACCAGTCCGGCCCCGCCGTAAAGCCGAGCGATCCCGAACATCCCGAACCGGATCGTTCCGGTCTCGAACTGCTTCACCGCCTGCACTGCCTTGCGTGCGTCCTCGGCGGCGGCGACCGAACGCTCGGCGTGCGGCCTCAGCTCGTCGGCCACGCCGGTCGGCACCACCCCGCGCCCGACGCGCAGGAAGAGCTGGACGCCGAGCGTACGCTCCAGGCTTCTGACCTGCTCCGAGATCGACGGCTGCGCATACCCGAGCTCCTCGGCCGCCGCGGTCAGCGAGCCATGCTCGTAGACCGCGAGGAACACGCGGAGCTGGTGCAGCGACAACATAGAGACATCCTATGACTTTCCAAGGAAAGATCGTCTACCTCTATGAATCGCCAGCGGTCATCATTGAATCACCACCCCTGTATCCGCAGTCGGTGGTTGACCCACGTTCAGAGAAGAGCAAAGCAACAATGAAGCACGGCGTACGCCGCTTGGGCCGCCTCATCGGCAAGGGCAAGCCCACCCGCATCAGCATCGACGAGCAGGTCGAGGCGCACCGTTTTAGTGTCGAGCGCGCAGTCTCGGTACACTCATCCGGTCCGCTCAACCAGGACCGCTTCATGCGGTAACGGATGACGGTACGCCGCCTTAGCTCAGTCGGCAGAGCGTCTCACTCGTAATGAGAAGGTCGTCGGTTCGATTCCGACAGGCGGCTCCGACAGAAACCCGGTCCTGACCAGCCAGAACATCGCTGCGAAGGCCGGGTTTGTTGTTTGTCATTCGCCTGCCTCCCGCTCTTGTGTCCCCCCGGTGGCCCCCGGACCCTCCTCAGAGCCCGTTCCAGGCCCCTTCTTGCGGCCCTTCTTGGGGCGCGGCTTCCGCTCCTCGTTCAGCCGGTCGAGCCCGTACTCATGGGCCCCGTTGCCGAGGAAGTGGAGGTAGAGATTCGTGGTCGCGATCGACTCGTGACCCATCCACGCCTGCACGATCCCGGGGTCGACGCGACGAGACAGCCACAGGCACGCTGCCGTGTGGCGGAGGTCATGGATCCGGCGACCCTGCCCGTTTTCCTCCCACTTCAGTGAGCGGATGATCGGGGTCCGATGCATCGTCGAACCGGCGTCAGTGGTGAACAGAAGATCGCCGGCCTTCTTGCCTTCCGCCATCTCCAGCACGATCGGGAGCACCCGGTTGGCCAGAGGAACCCGACGTGAGCGCCGGCCCTTGGTCGACTTCGTCTCGATCCCCTCCGGCTGGGAACGACGGACCAGCAGCCCCGGAGTAGGGACCTCCATCAGATCCGACACCTTGACCGCTCTTGCTTCACCCCAGCGCAAGCCAGTCCAGGCGAGCACCAGGAAGATGTCCGCGAGGCGCTGATTCCTCTGCTTCCAGACCTCGTACGCTTCCTCGAGCTCGTCTTCGGTGAACGGGTTCATCTCCTCTCTCTCCTCGGACTGCTTCGGCACCGTGACCCCGACGACGGGGTTGCTCACGATGTACTTCTCCCGGACACACCAGGCGAAGAAGACCGACAGACTTGCCCGGTACCGGACCACCGACGACTCGGCCAGACCATCGGCCAGGAGTCGTTCGAAGACCCGGGCAACCTCACGCTCGGAGATGCTCGCCACCTGCATGTTGAGCATGCTCGTGGGCGTGAGCCGCTCGACGTCCTGATCTGCCCGGAACGTCTTGACCGCAACGGTCCCCTTCCGAATCGGCAGCCACTCAGCGACCAGATCACGTACACGACGTTTGCCTGCCCGGGGGTCGACTCCGCCGGCGAGTGCAGCGCGTTCCCGAGCAAGCCAGGCCTTGGCTTCCCGTTGGGTGTCGAATACCTTGCTCGTGACGTTGGCCCGGCCATTCTTCAGCCGAGCGCGCCACCGCCCGTTGGGCATCTTCGAGACGCTCATGCCGCAGCCTTCTCGACCCAGGCCAGCACATCGCTAGGCCGGTAACGGGGTGTCGACGGCGACAGCCAGATGACCCGGGGTCCATTCCCGGTCTGGCGCCAGCGGCACAGCGTGGAGGGAGCAACCTGCATCCACTCCGCGACCTCCTCAGAGGTCAGCAACTTCTCATCCATCTCACTTCCCCTTCTGGTTGGTGTGCTTGGTCTGGGCTTTCCATTGCTCGTACTCACGCGCTCGAGCGGCGGCGGCGAGTGCGAGGGTCTCGTCGCCGGGGTTCGTCCAGCCGGTGCCTTGGTAGGTCCATTTGCCGATGACGAGGGTTGTCTCGGTGTCGTCAGCCAGGAGCCGTGCCTCCAGCTCCCCGAGGTCGAGCAGGGCTTTACGTGCGTCTTCGTCGTGCTCGGCGGTGGCGACCAGGTCGCGGTACTTGGCGCGGGCGCGGCGGAGCTGGCCGAGGGTGACGGAGTAGCGCCGGGACTTGGTGGAGAAGTGGCCCCGGAAGCCGAGCATGTGCGCCCACTTCCCCAGGAGTTGGTACGGGTTGGCCGGCGCCCCGTTGGCATCGACGTGAGGGCCGTAGTGCTCCCGTGCTCGAGCGCTGAGCTGTCGACACCTCGAGGCGAATCCGGCGATGTGCTCAACCGGCCGATCAGCTCGGATCGAGTTGGCATCCTTGGTGGCGTACTTCGCGAGATAGCCGGCGACCTGCCCAGGCGTTAGCGGCCCGTCAGGGTCGTCGGTGCGGTTGGTGTCGCGTACGACCCGGACGTCGAGCTGCTTACCCCAGCACAGGACCCGGGCCACGTCATCGTCGTCGACCGGGGGTGCCTCGAGCAGGACCTCGGCGGCGGCCTTCTCCAGGAGCCGGCCAAGGGTGCGACCGTCCAGCGGTGCCGGCGACCCGGGACCATCGGGACCGTCCAGCCGGATGAGGGCGTGGAAGTGCACCAGGCCGCGGGCTTGGTACTCGGCCACCTTGGCGAATTGCACAGAGGCGACATCGGCCAGGCATGGCGGAGGGGTCGGGTTCTTCTTGGTGGGCTTGCGACGGGTCTCGGTCACGCCGAGGTTGTGCGCCAGGGCACGGCGGAGCGCGATGGTGGTTCGTCGCCACAGCTCCGGGGCGTGCCACTGCCAGACAACCGCGCTGTCAGTGTCGTGACACTCGTGGCACAGTGGCGCGCCATTGGCGGAGTCGTCGGGGTCGTGGACTGCCATGCACCCGAGGGGGCGGCCGTGTTCGCAGGTCAGGGGCTGTCCGGCCCTGGCGGAGCGTGGCCGACACCGTCCGCCAACCGGTTGCCCGTTCTTCGGGCGAGGTCCGTGGACGTGTCCGAAGGAGGGCGCGGTGAAGGTGACGAACAGCAGCGGGTTGTCTGCCACCGTGACGGGGATCGTCTTCCCGCCGACCAGGCCGGCGTTAATCATCGCGTAGGTGTCGCGGGCATACGTCCTCGAGCAGGACGGGCACACGTCAGCGCGGCGGTTGCCACAGGGACGGTAGAGCACCCCGAGCGGGGCATTCGCGGACGAGAACGTGCCGACAAGCTCCCCGCTACGGGCATCAATCGTCGTCGAGGACCCAGAGAGCCGGATCGGGTGAGCGCAGTACTTCACCGCGGCTGCGGTCTCGGCCCAGGCGTCGAAGGAGCCGTCGAGGAGCCGGGCGCCAACTGCGTTGAAGGCGGCCGGGGTGAGTCCGGACAGATCCAGCGGCGCATCCTCCCCGTACCCAGGGAACGAGCCCGAGGTCGAGGACGACGCGTCACTGTGGATGCCCGGCGCATCCAAGGTCGAGACGGTCACGCCGCACCATCCAGCGGCATCACGTCGAGCAGGTCGAGCAGGTCCTCAGGCTCGGCGGCGCGGTCGATGCCGGCCCACCAGCCACCGGTCGCGGTGCGGGCGTAGGCGGTGCAGGCGAGGCGGACCGGGCAGCCGGCGCAGGTCTCTTGCATCAGCTCGACCAGAACCGAGGGGGTCTCGATCTCGTCGGTGGTCCAGGGCAGACCGCGAGTTTCCCGAGTCGTGCACGCGGCGTGCTCCATCCAGGCCGGGGTACTCATGCCGCACCACCCAGCGCGGGAGGCTCCGGAGCGATCGCACCAGGAGCAGCCGTGGGGTCTGCCGGGTAGAGCGAGGCAACCCGGCGAATCAGGTCATCAGACCAGTAGTCGGCCCTGATCCGGTCGGTGGAGCCGTCCTCGTCGATGATCCAGGCCGTGCCCTGCGCCGCCTTCAAGATCCGGTGTGCCGGCGCGAAGGGTGCCATGCCGTCACCGAGGACCATGTTGGTCTCCATGACCGAGCGCAGCCGCAGCGCGATGGTCTGAGTGAACAGGCCACGCATGTCGATGACCTCCTTACGCGGGTCCTGCACGAACGCCACCACCACGACGCCCACGGCGCGGCCGATGGAAAGAAGCCGCTTCAACAGCCGCTCGGCCTCCTGCTTCACCTCCCGATCCGCATAGGCGGTCAGCGAGGCCAGCTCATCGATGACCAGGAGGTAGAGCGGGTCACCCGGGCCGGGCTTGTGGTTGCGGGAGTAGCCGCGTAGTTCCTCGGTGCGTGCGTCAGCGATCGCCACGAAGTCGCGCAGCATCTCGACTGCCTGCTCACCCGTGACGGCGATCTTGGTAAACAGTGGGGCGCCCATCGTGAGTTCCATGCCGCCCTTGAGGTCGATCCCGTAGGCGCGGACTGCATCAACCGCGATCGAGGGAGCCAGGGACCCGACAACGCCCCACAGGATCGAGCCCTTCCCGGAGCCGGAGGCACCCACCGCGACCGTGTGGCGCTGCTCGATCTGGAGGTCGAAGGGCTTGCCGGATTGCCGGCGGCCGAGTCGGACGGTTTCGGTCTGCATCCGCGGGTCAGGCATCGCCGCGACAGTGGGGGTCTTAATCAGATCCCGCATCACTAGCTCGAACATCACCGTTGACCCGGCCCGGCGCTTGGCGGGGTAGACCCGGTAGGCGTCTGCGCTGTAGGTCGCCGCCAGTTTGGGGGCGAAGGCCTCGAGGTCGGCCAGGGCCTGGCCCCGGCGAGTGCGGACCTTGAGGGTCACCGAGTGCCGGGAGGTCTTCACTCGCTTGAGGCGAGGATCGCGCCACTTCTCGATCGACTCCTGTCCGATCCCGAAGCGCTTCACACGCTTGGTCCGCCGCTTGGACAGACCGGCCTCCCGGGCGACTGACTTCCAGGTGAGGCGGAACCGCAGCCACCACCAGGCGCGCCGGCCGATCGAGGCCAGCCACCCCAGGGCAGCCAGCGTGAGGGGTCGGGTCGGTTTGATCACGACCAGGACCGCGATTGCCAGGGCAACCAGGCCGCCGAGGCTGTAGAGGATCGTCTCGTTCATCACGTACTCCTTCCGTTCGTGTTGTTGGTGTTGCTGGATCCCGCCGGCCGCCACGGCTTCCCTTCCATGACGGCCGGCGGGCGAATGTGGGGTGTGCTCACAGGCCGGCCGCTTTGGCGCGGCAGGTCGGGCACACCGGGGTTGAGAGGTCGGGGTAGTCCCAGGTCCAGGAGCTGCCGGCGTTGGGCTGGCCGCAGAGGGTGAGGTCGGCGTTGAGTCCGGCGAAGTGCGCGGGGTCGGACCCATCGCCGATCCACACCAGGTAGACGCTCACGCTGCGTCCCTAGGAATCAGGACGTCCTCGACGAGGTCGACCACCCAGCCGGGAGCGGTCGCGAGAGCGGGAATGCCCTTGGCGATACCGCCTGCGAACCGTTCGCCGTCGAGCCAGCGCATGGACGAGCTGCGGTCGACCGGGCCGATCTCGTCGAAGATCTGCCCCGAGATCGTCACCGCCACCGCATCGTCGGCGTACTCCTCGACCAGCAGCACCGCGGCGTAGAAGGTCTTGCCCTTCGAGTCCGTCAGCGCCGGGGCATCGACGAGAGCAAAACGACGGCTCACCGCAGTCAGCACGATCCCCGCGGGCTTGTCGGAGGCGGTGACGGCACTCATCACGCGGCCTTTGAGCTAGCGGCAGCACCGGCAGCGGGCTTGCGTGCGGGGTTCTCGCCAGGCTTCACCATCGACTCGGCGCGGTAGGACCAGGTGATCCGGGTCCGGTCCTGGTTCTCCTTGTTCTTCCCGCCCGTGTACTCCACGTACGGCAGTGCGGTTAGGCCGACGAACTCGACCGGGGTCCAGGGGAACGGGGTGTCGTTGGCCGGCGGGACGGGCTGGTGCTTGGCCAGGAACTTGACCGTGATCGCGGTGTCCTTCTTCCCCGCCGTGTCGTCGGCGTCGAGGATCACGACCTGCCACATCGGAAGGCCGGTCTCCTTCTCGAGCTGCTGGGGCATCGACCCATCGGCTCGCTTGCCGGCCTGGAAGTCGAGGACCGGCTCAACCTCGCCCTTGAGAAACGCTCCCTGGGGGAACACGTCGCTGTGCTGGACTGCGAAACGCTGCTTCATCGCCATGACTGTCTCCTTGGTTGTGGCAGCGAGCCCTTCCCGCTACCTAGGCACCTAACTAGTTAGGTATAGATCGAAGGTAGCACCGCCTAGGCGGCCTGTCTAGTTAGGTGCAAGAATTGGTTCCATGTCCGTGAACCGAGCCGGGGACGCATCGCCCTCACAGCAGATCGCCGCAGACCTCCGACAGGAGATCCGCTCCGGCGAACTCCCCGAGGGAGCGCGCATCCCCTCGACCGCGCAGCTGATGGAGCGCTACGGCGTCGCCTACCAGACAGCGCGTCAGGCAGTCGGGGCTCTGCGCGCCGAGGGTCTCGTCGACAGCAAGACGGGTAGCGGTGTCTTCGTCCGTCGCCGGCCGCACATGGTCCGTCTGGGTTCCGATCGCTACGCGAGGCGTGTTCGCGATCGCGGGCAGGCGCCATTCCAGGCAGAGGCTGAGGCGGCCGGCATGAGCTGGTCGCAAGAAGTGCTCGAGCTGGGCACTGTCCCCGCGCCGGCGTGGGTTGCGGGGTGGTACGAGATCGAGCCTGGCGCGGACGTCTTCGTACGCCGCCGGCGCACATGGCTCGCCGATGACCCAACGCAGCTCGCAGACAGCTACTACCTACCCGAGATCGTCGAAGGAACCGCGATCACCACCGAGGACTCCGGCCCGGGTGGGTCGTACGCCCGACTCGACGAGGCAGGCCACCGAATCGAGCGATTCCGCGAGGAGCTCCAGGCGAGGCCGCCCACGCCAGAAGAGGCCAAAGGCCTTCACCTACACCCTGGTGTTCCGGTCATCGAGCTACACCGCATCGCGTACTCTGCGTCGGGTCCAGTCGAGGTGTTCCGATCCGTACTTGCTAGCGATCGGCACACCTTCGCCTACGAGTTTGAGGCCCCTGAGTGAGCATCCGTCTTAGCGCACAGAGCTACACCGAGACGTCACCGACTCATGAGCACAACGAGGACTTCGTGCTCGTCGGCAACGACTTCGTGATCGTGCTCGACGGCGCGTCGCCTGTTCCGGGCCTCAAGAACGGATGCATCCACGACGTGCCGTGGCTTGTCCGCCAACTCGGCCTGCGTCTCGCCGAAGGACTGGCAACGCCGAGCACCTGGAGCCTGTCTGCGATCCTCGAGCGCGCGATTCAGCAGGTGTGCGACGCGCACGCGGACACCTGTGACCTCGAGGACCCAAACAGCCCTTCGTCAACGGTTGCCCTGCTTCGACTGCGCGGGGACCGTATCGACTATCTCGCCCTCGCAGACTCGTCGGTCGTGTTCCACATGGCCGATGGAGGCGTGCTGCCGATCACTGACGACCGGCTCGATCACCTCGACGACTACTCGGTCGCCGGAATCGGCGCGGTTCGGAACACCCCCGAGGGATTCTGGGTCGCCAGCACCAAGCCTGAAGCGGCCCGTCATGCTGTCGCCGGCAGCGTCTCTCTTGCTGCGCAGCCGGTCCAAGCTGCTGTGGTGCTGACTGACGGAGCCGCGACGCTCGTCGAGCGGCACAAGCAGAGCTGGGAAGACCTCTTCCGCATCCTTGAGTCCGGGCCGGTGGAGTTGGTGCGCCGCACCAGAGAAGCTGACGAGGCAGGGGCGGGCGCATCTCGCGGAAAGCGACACGACGACGCGACCGCCGTCCTGTGTCACTTCGTGTCCTCTGCGACGGAGCAGCTCGGCAACTAGGGCGAGATCGCGATACGAACATACGTTCGATATCCTGACGTGTGTCGGCCAACCCTCCCAAGAACGACGCCTGGCCCACTCCCAGGCACTGGCTACACGTCTGGGTGCATCGCCAACGTCGGAACTATCCGCCACCCATGCCCGGCCTCGTCCTCAAGTGGGAGTTGTACAAGGGCAGGTGGCGCGCCTGGGTGATCTGGGTCGACACCACCTACGCCGCACCGGAGATCCGGCACGCCTGGCTACCAGTTAACGAGCTTCGGCCAGCGCGAAGCGACATCAACATTTGGAATGATCGGTACCGGTGAATCTGCTGCGATTTGTCGATCATCAAGATTGATGACGCGCGCTACGCATCCGCCGCGGGCATGTGTCGGGCCTTCATAGCCTGCGACGATGCCAGGTCTTGAGTTAGACGAGCCAACCGCCGACGAGGTCAGTACCGCACTCGAAGTCTTCAAGGAGTGGCAGGAGGGGGCCCAAGAAGGGGCAATGGAGAGACTGCGTCCGCTGGCAGGCGCAGAACGCCCCTGGGCGCTTTCCTTCCTTTCTTGGCTGTACATGCAGCGAGGCGTTCCCGAGATGGCTAAGGGCATTCCATACGCCAAGAGAGCCGCCGAGCTGGGAATGCCTTGGGCTTCGGCGAACCTGTTCAGCACCATGGTCGGAAACGCGACGTCGTTTCCTGACGGCATTGAGTCGGCTCTGGATCTCATCAACCACCCCGGGCCAGTGTGGTCGGGCTTCGATCCTGTCAACTCAGGGTGGAACCTCATCGCTCAAGGTCGAGCCGCAGAAGGTGTGCGCCTTATGGGCCTCCGCAGCGTCTTTCCCGTGACCGACCAAGAGTGGGTCGCCATGAGCGAATCGGCGCGCAACCAAGCTGGAGAAATCAGCGCTGCATTGAACCGCGCGAAAGCGGCGGAGGCCGAGGTCGGCACCGCGGCCGCGGCGCATCTCGTCGCGATGGGGAAGGCTGAAAGTGATCTGGAAACCCGCGCGAAGCAAGCCCAACTCATGGTCACGACCGTCACGTCCGAAGCCACCGGAGCCTTGTTCACGAAGGATGCAAATAGCAACAAGAAGGAGTCGAAAACCGCGTGGGTGTCGGGACTCGTGGTTTTGGCCGCCGCTGCGGCAGTTGCCGTAGCGCCACTCCTTCTGCACTACCTCGGACGCGGACCGGACTACTCGACCGGCGCACTGTTCGGTGCGCATGCCGGCTCAACGGCGGCCTTGGCAACGGTGGCAGGAGTCCTGCTTGCGCGCGCACGATCCCGTGATCTCGCCCGCCAACGGGCTAGTGACCTCTCGATCGCGATGGGCACGATGATCACGTACAGCAACCAGATCAGTGATGACGCCGAGCGACAGCGCTTCATGACGACCATGGGTCAACTAGTGCTGCAGGCACATCTCACGACGGGCACGCAGGGCCATCAGGCGGAAGAGTCACTGACTGGGTTGATAGCTCTTGCCAACGTGATGAAGCCCGGCAATCCCGGTAGCAGCAGTTGACCAAGCCACACACGGGCATATCTGTCACCACCTCAACACTGGCACTCGGGCACTCGGGCTGTGCTCTCTTGTGAGAACTTTCTCTACTGACTCAAGGCGGCCTTCGGCCGCGAGCGCGGCCTCCGGGGGCGTGCGGCCTGGCGGCCGGTCCCCCTACGTGCCGCGCAAATGAAGAAGAGCGCCCAGTCCGTAGACCAAGCGCTCACTCTCCAACCCGAGCCGATCACCGCCCGCGCGGACCTCGCTGACCGAACTCCGGATCGACGTACTCCTCATCGCCCAGCTTCTCCGCGACCTTCGTCCTCAGCCGCAGATCCGGGAACTTCCGCCAGACCTTCCGCCGCCGGCCCAAAACCGCATCCTCGACCCCGGCCTCGACCTCGTCATCCGGAGCACCGATCGCATCAGACAAGGCAACAGCGTCAGCACGACGGTTCGCGCGGTTCACCCCAGCCTTCCGACGCGGAACCGCCTTGCGAGCAGCCTTGTCGTTGTTGCCGTAGTTCGGACGTCGGTCGCGCTCGAGGCTCAGCCGCTTCTTCTCCTGCGGGTTCTTCACGCGACTCATGCACGCAACGGTAGAGGAGGGCGACATCGGGCCGGTCGCAATTACAGGTTGTTGGCTGATGACGAGGGAGGAGGAGGGGTTGCTGCCGGCAGGGACACACCCCGCGTCACCTCGAGGCACGGTGAGGTTGGGCAGCGTGGGGGCGAGCCCCCAGGCCCCCGCCAATGGGGCCAATTGCCGGACAGAGTGACGCTCCGCCCCCGCGATACGGACTTGGGATGTGCTCCAGAATCGTGTCCCCCCGGTGGCCCCCCGACCTGAGATCGGGTTGGAGGAACGCAACGGATGCAACGACGTCACGAGCGCGCAGAAGACCGCAGCTAGCGCCAGGAACGCTCTCGTAATGAGAAGGTCGTCGGTTCGATTCCGACAGGCGGCTCCGACCAAAACCCGGTCCTGAACAGCCAGAACACGGCTGCGAAGGCCGGGTTTGTTGTTTGTCATTCGCCTGCCTCGCCGGTTTGTGGCCCCGGACTCCACCCGATCGTGCTTGGTAGGCCTCGTGCCTCTGAGGTTCTTCGCTGCACAAACGTTGATGTCGGTGGTGCCTGCAATGATGCGCGCCATGCCTTCCGAGTCCTCCGTGCAAGTGCCGTTCGTTCCCGAGGTCACTGCTGCCTGGGAGCGCATCAGAGCGTGGTTGGAGGAGTGGGCGCCGTACAACCTGGGCATGGCCCGACCGCCGGCTCCTGCCGAGGTGATCAACGACCTAGTGGCGAAGTTCGATCTGGACCCGCAGCTCGCGACATTGCTCACCGTCGTGGATGGTGAACTCAACGCCGGAGTCCTGTTGGCGCCGAGCGTCAGCCTGATGCCGGCATCGAAGGTTCGTCGCTTCGAGCTCCTCGACGGTGTCCGAGACTGGGCCGGTGGCATCCCGGATGAGCTCGACTGGATCGAGTTCGCCGTCGATGGCTGTGGCGCGACGCTGGTGATCGAGCACGGTGACGGAGACGATCGAGGCGCAGTGAAGGTCGTCGAGTACGAGTTCGGCCATGTCGGGAAGCAGGTGTGGCCGAGTCTTCTCGCCATGCTCGAGGAGGTCGCGGACGGTCTGGAGACGGGAAGCCCGGTGAGCGGTGGGCTCGGCGGCTCTGACTACGTCCCGGTGCTCGGCGGGGACGGCGAGATGTGGTGGGACTCTGCCGATGATGCGACATCTTGGTCCGACTTGTCCTGGCGGCAGGCCATGGAGCGGCTGCGGCGAGCGGACCCTGAGGCGTACGCCACACTGCGACCTCCCGCACCGGGCGATGCGCTGGGCTCCCTGCGTGATGGGTGGCGACGGGTGCCGTCCCAGCTCGCTGACCTGATGAGGCTTTGTGACGGTGCGACCGGGCCGGCGGCGTACCGAGTTCTTCCGGGTGGCTATCGCCCGTTCACCAGCGAGGAGATCCTCGCCGGGATCGAACGGCTCGGGACGCCACCACAGATGGGCCGCCCGCCGTCTCCCGAGGAGCGGGCTGAACGTCCGAAACGAGGGCCCGTGGAACTTGACCCGACCTTCGATGAGCATCGTTGGGACTCGATCCCGCCGATCCCGTTCGCGGTGTCATCAGCAGGAGCCGAGCTGTTGATCTGTCGAAACCGTCGAGGTGAGGACGGCGCCGTACAGGTGGAGGAGGACGGATGCGGAACCCTCCGGACTCTGTGGCCGAGCGTTGCCGTGATGGTCCAGGACATCGCACGCTGAGACCGTCGTCGCGACCTTGTAGACGAATCCCGGCGCGTGACTCCTTGACGGGTGTCCCGCGTGGTTGGGTCGTATTGCCACACTGCGTCAGTTGACCTCGCCTTCGCAGTCGGGCGGGAGCGCCGCAGGAGTCCCACCCTGATCGGACAGCCGTGTTTCGTCGAACGGCGTGGTGGCTCCGCGCGCCCCGGCGTACGAGACCCAGCCGCCATCTGCCTGCGGTGAAGCCATACATCGTTGTTGAACGGATCCGAATTCATCGGGTACGCGAGTCTGAACAGCCAGAACACGGTAGGAACGGCGGGGGTTTCCTTCGTTCTCGTCCGCCGCGCCGTCGGGGAGCAGTCGGCGGGACCGCTCACGGGACTTCCCGGCGGCTCTTGACGACAGCCTCAGCCCCCTGGTTATGTTAGCGCTCACATTCATGTGATCGCAGTCACACATGAGTAGCCCGGCGTTTGTCCAAAGCTGACCCTGGAGCGCAGATGGACCAGTCGAACATGACCCCCCACAACCCGCGCCGGAAGCATCTCGGGCGCACCCTTGCGGCGCTTGCGTCGTTGCCCCTGATTCTGGCCAGCCTGGTGACCACCGCGCCGGCGCAGGGCGCGAGCGACGTAGGGCTCGTCGTCCACTATCCCTTCGACCAGACCACGGGAACCACGGTCGTCGACGAGTCGGGTGCCGGTCGCAACGGCACCCTGGCCGGTGACGCGACCTGGCTCGGGGGCGAGGGGCTGTCCCTCGGCGGTACCAACGGGCACGTCAGGCTGCCCAACGACGTGATGGCCGGCCTGACGGCGATCACCGTCTCGCTCGAGGTGAAGATCGCAGCGGACCAGGCCACTCCCTACTTCATCTGGGGACTCGGCAACACCGGCTCCAACGGCTCGGGCAACGGCTACCTGTTCACGACCGGCAACGCCTACCGGACGTCGATCGCCACCGGCAACTGGAGCACCGAGCAGACGGTGACGGCCGGCCGCAACCTGGTCCGCGACACCTGGAAGACCATCAGCTACACGCTCGCCGACGGCACCGCGGTGCTCTATGAGGACGGTGTCGAGGTCGCCCGCCGCACCGGCGTGACCATCACGCCCGGTCAGATCGGCAACGGGGTCACGACCGCGAACTATCTCGGCCGATCCGTCTACAGCGGCGACCGTCATCTCAAGGGTCAGCTGCGCGACTTCCGGATGTACGACCGCGCGCTGACGGCAGCAGAGGTCCACGAGCTGGGCCACGTCACCGACGAGCAGCGCGTCGAGCGAGACCTCGCCTGGCTCGACCTGGGCGACACCTCCCGCGTAGTCAGCGACCTCTCGCTCCCGAGCAGCGGCCCGAACGGCTCCACCTTCACCTGGGCCTCCTCCGACCCCACCGTCGTCTCCCCCACGGGTGCCGTCACCCGCCCGCCCTACGGCAGCCCCGACGCCACCGTGACGCTCACCGCCACCGCAACCCACGGCTCGGCCAGCCAGGCCGAGGAGTTCACCGTCAACGTGCCGGCCGACATCAGCGACGAGGAGAAGGTCACCCGCGCCGCCTCCGCGCTCAAGGTCTGGGAAGCCGACGGGATCCGCGGCAACATCACCCTGCCGACCCAGGGTCTGCACGGCACGACCGTCAGCTGGGCGTCCAGCGAGCCCGCCGTCGTGACCCCGACCGGCGAGGTCGACCGGCCGGCGTACGGCGAGAAGGCCGTCCGCCTGGCACTCAATGCCACGGTGAGCCTCGGCAAGGTCAAGGAGAAGCGGCAGTTCCGGCTGACGGTCCTGCCGCTGCCGAAGCAGGAGCCGCTCGAGGGCTACTCCTTCGCCTACTTCACCGGCGAGGGGACGGCCGACGGAGAGCAGGTCTACCTCGCCGCGAGCAGGGGCAATGACCCGCTCCACTGGGACGAGCTCAATGGCGGACAGCCGGTGCTGCGGTCGCAGCACGGCGACAAGGGCGTACGCGACCCGTTCATCATCCGCTCCCCGGAGGGCGACAAGTTCTACCTGATCGCCACCGACCTCAAGATCTACGGCAACGGTGACTGGGACGCCGCCCAGAGAAGCGGGAGCCGCTACATCGAGATCTGGGAGTCCACAGACCTCGTGAACTGGTCCGAGCAGCGACACGTCCGCGTGTCCTCGCCGCAGGCCGGGAACACGTGGGCGCCCGAGGCCTACTACGACGAGGGGATCGGAGCGTACGTCGTCTTCTGGGCCTCGAAGCTCTACGACGAGTCCGACCCCGAGCATGCCGGCAACACCCACAACCGAATGGTCTACGTGACCACCAGGGACTTCCGGACCTTCAGCGAGCCAAAGGTGTGGATCGACCCGGGCTACTCGGTGATCGACTCCACCGTCGTCGAGCACGAGGGGACCTACTACCGGTTCACCAAGGACGAGCGGAACAACACCTCCACCACGCCCTGCAGCAAGTTCATCGTCGAGGAGAAGGCCACCTCGCTGCTCGACCTGGACTGGAGCTTCGTCGCGGAGTGCATCGGCAAGGCGACGGCCGACAACCCGGGCATCGACCGCGGCGAGGGGCCGACGATCTTCAAGTCCAACACCGAGGACAAGTGGTACCTGTTCATCGACGAGTTCGGCGGCCGCGGGTACGTGCCGTTCGAGACCACCGACCTGGAGTCAGGCTTCTTCCGGATCTCCAGCGACTACCAGCTTCCCAGCCGCCCCCGCCACGGGACCGTTCTGCCGGTGACCAAGGCCGAGCTGGACCGCATCCGCACCGCCTACCGCGTGTTCTGAGGAGACCATCGTGCACAGAATCCGTCTGCTGACCGTCCTGTCCGCTGCCACCGTCCTCGCACTGCCCTTGGCCTACGCCGCGCCGAGCCTCGGCGCGGACCGACGAGCCGCTGCACCCGAACCCGACTACACGATCACGGCCCACGCCGGTCAGTCCGGTCCCGAGATCAGCGACTCGATGTACGGCGTCTTCTTCGAGGACATCAACTACGCCGCCGACGGCGGCCTCTACGCCGAGCTGGTGCGGAACCGGTCCTTCGAGTTCCTCCCGGCCGACAACCGCTCCTACACCGGGATGACCGCGTGGACCCCGCGAGGAGAGGGCGGAGGCGGCGGCACCGCCACCCCGGTCAACGACGGCTCCCGGCTCAACGAGCGCAACCGCACCTATCTGCAGCTCTCCCTGGCCAACACCGCCGGTGGGACGTACGGCGTCTCCAACAGCGGCTGGAACAACGGCGTCGCTCTCGAGGCCGGCAAGAGCTACGGCTTCTCGGTCTGGGCACGCTCGGACACAGCCGGCGGCACGCCGCTGACCGTGTCGCTGCGCGACGAGTCCGGCGCCACCTCGTACGCCGATCCGGTCCAAATCCAGGTGAACGGGGACACCTGGAAGAAGTACGCCGGCACCTTCACCGCGACGTCCAAGACCGACTCCGCACGCCTGTGGCTGCAGGGCGAGGGCGTCGGGACCCTCCGTCTCGACATGGTCTCGCTGATGCCCGAGGACACCTTCATGGGCCGCGAGAACGGGCTGCGCAAGGACCTCGCCGAGAAGATCGCGGCGCTCGAGCCGGAGTTCGTCCGCTTCCCGGGTGGCTGCCTGGTCAACACCGGCAGCATGTCCGGCTACGACGCCGCCTCCGGCTGGCAGCGTGCCCGGTCCTACCAGTGGAAGGACACCGTGGGCCCGGTCGAGGAGCGGGCGACGAACGCCAACTTCTGGGGCTACAACCAGTCCTACGGGCTGGGCTACTACGAGTACTTCCAGTTCGCCGAGGACGTCGGGGCGATGCCGCTGCCGGTCGTGCCGGCGCTGGTCACCGGCTGCGGCCAGAACCGGGTCACCGAGGACGAGGCCCTGCTCCAGCGCTACATCCAGGACACTCTCGACCTCATCGAGTTCGCCAACGGCCCGGTCGACTCCGAATGGGGCGCCCTGCGCGCGGAGATGGGACACCCGGAGCCCTTCGGACTCACTCATCTCGGCGTCGGCAACGAGGAGAACCTTCCGGCGGAGTTCTTCGAGCGGTTCGAGAAGTTCCGCGCGGCCATCGAGGCGCGCTATCCGGAGATCACGATCATCAGCAACTCCGGACCCGACGACCAGGGCGCGCTCTTCGACCAGCACTGGGCGCAGAACAGGGCCGCCGGCGTCGACATGGTCGATGAGCACTACTACAACTCCCCGACCTGGTTCCTGCAGAACAACGACCGCTACGACAGCTACGACCGCAACGGGCCGAAGGTCTTCCTCGGTGAGTACGCCTCCCAGGACAACAAGCTCTTCAACGCGCTGTCCGAGGCGGCGTACATGACCGGGCTCGAGCGCAACGCCGACGTCGTGCAGCTCGCCTCCTACGCCCCGCTGCTGGCCAACATCGACCACGTGCAGTGGCGGCCGGACATGATCTGGTTCGACAACGACCAGTCCTGGAGCTCTGCGAGCTACGAGGTCCAGAAGCTGTTCATGAACAACGTCGGTGACCGGGTCGTACCCAGCGAGGCGACCGGCAAGGTGATCGAGGCGAAGCCCATCACCGGCGCCGTCGGCCTCTCCACCTGGGCCACCTCCGCGGCGTACGACGACGTGTCGGTCACCGCACCTGACGGGACCTCCCTGTTCGCCGACGACTTCGAGGACGGGAACGCCGAGGGCTGGAGCTCCCTGGCCAACAGTGGGACCTGGTCGGTCGTCGACGGCGCCTATACCCAGACGGACGCGACCGCCCAGAACACCCTGGTCAAGGGCTCGGACATCACCGCGAGCGACTACGACATCAAGCTCAAGGCGAAGAAGCTGTCCGGCTCCGAGGGCTTCCTGCTCGCGTTCGGGGTGAAGGACTCCGGCAACCTCTACTGGTGGAACATCGGCGGCTGGAACAACACCCGCACCGTCGTCGAGAAGGCCACGAACGGCGGCAAGGAGACCCTGGTCGCCCGTGAGGGCCACTCGGTCGAGACCGGACGCACCTACGACGTACGGATCGAGGTCCGGGGCACCCACGTCCGGCTCTTCCTCGACGGCCAGCTCTTCCAGGAGTTCGACGACGACCAGGTCACCGAGCCGTTCGCGCAGGTGGTCACCCGTGACGAGGCGACCGGCGACCTGCTCGTCAAGGTCGTCAACGCCCAGGCCGAGCCCGCGGTCACTCGCCTCGACCTCGGCGTCAAGGTCGCCTCGAGGGCGGAGATGACCGTCATCAGCGGCGACCCGGAGGACCAGAACACCCGCACTGCGCAGCCCATCAAGCCGGTCACCAGCACCATCCGCGGCGTCGACAGCACCTTCACGCGCACGTTCGCGCCGTACTCCGTGACCTTCATCCGCATCCAGACCCGGTAGGGGAGCACCCATGTCCGATCACCTGAACCACTTCAGTCTCCGGGCCGGCCTCAGCAGGCGCCACCTCCTGCAGGCCGGGGTCGGCCTCGGGGCGGCGGCCGCGTTCGCGGGGCATGCCGTGCCAGCCGCCGCGGCACCGCCCGTACCGATGCCCAGCGACGCCGAAATCTGGGGAGTGCCGACCCTCAACCCGCTCGTCGAGCGCCGGGCCGACCCGTTCGTCACCCCGCCCGTCGAGGGGATGTACTACCTGACCGGCTCCGTACCGGAGTACGACCGTTTGGTGCTCCGCGGGTCGGCCTCGCTCGCCGGCCTCGCCACCGCGGCGGAGTCGGTGATCTGGCGCCGCCCCGCCAGCGGAAAGATGGGCGGCCACATCTGGGCGCCCGAGCTGCACCGCATCGACGGCCGCTGGTACGTCTACTTCGCGGCCGGCGACTCCGACGACGTCTTCCGGATCCGGATGTACGTCATGGAGTCGACTCTCGCCGACCCGCGCGACCCCGCGGGCTGGGGCGCACCGCAGCAGATCATCACGCCGTGGCAGAGCTTCGCCCTCGACGCCACCACGTTCGAGCACGCCGGCCGCCGCTACCTGGTCTGGGCGCAGAGCGAGCCCGAGATCGCGGTGAACACCAGCCTCTACATCGCCGAGATGAGCTCCCCGTTCGCGATCAGCACCTTCCCGGCGCGGATCGCCACCCCGACCCGAAGCTGGGAGGTGCAGGGCTTCAAGGTCAACGAGGGGCCTGCCGTGCTGGTCCGCAACGGCCGGATCTTCATGACGTTCTCCGCCAGTGCCACCGACTCGCGCTACTGCATGGGCCTGCTCACCGCATCAGCTGACGCCGACCTGCTCGACCCGGCATCGTGGGTCAAGAGCCCCGATCCGGTGTTCACGACGAACGTGCAGACCGGGCAGTACGGCCCGGGGCACAACTCGTTCACGGTCGCCGAGGACGGCGTGACCGACGTTCTCGTCTACCACGCCCGGGACTACCGCGACATCACCGGCGACCCCCTCTACGACCCGAACCGGCATGCTCGCGTGCAGAAGGTGGTGTGGCACGAGGACGGCACACCCATGTTCGGGGTCCCGGTGGGCAAGGGCGGGCCGATCGTGCGGCTCACCCCGCTGGATGCGCCGGGCTCGTTCGTACGCCACTACGAGTACGCCCTGCGGGTCGACCATGCCCCGAAGGATCTCGCCGACAGCCAGTTCCGCTTCGTCCCCGGGCTGGCGGGCGACGGCTCGGAGTCGCTGCAGTCGCTCAACTTCCCCGACCGGTATGTCCGGGTCGCCGGCGGCACGGTCCGGATCGACCCGGTCGAGCCGGGCCCGGCGTACGCAGCTGAGGCCAGCTTCCGCCGCATCCCGGTCAAGGGCGGGATCTCGCTGCAGGTGGCCACGGACCGCGGCGACTACCTCCAGCACGACCGCGGTGCACTCACCATCGGCGGCACCGCGGGACGGCGCTCCAGCACCTTCACCCTGACTTGAGCCGCTGAGTAACGTCGATCTGAGTTGCTACCAAGGCACCCGCTGCGGATGACGGGGAGGCGAGAGCAGTGGATTGGGTCCTGGACCACGAGTTCCCTACGCCAGGTGGGACGGTGCGGTGGGCCGTACATGGCACGGGCGACCCGATCGTCCTCGTGCACGGCACCCCGTACTCGTCGTATCTCTGGCGTGACATCGCTCCAGCGTTGTCACGCCAGCGCACGGTCTACGTCTTCGACCATCTCGGCTACGGCGTCTCGGAGAAGCGCGAAGGCCAAGATCTCAGCCTGGCGGCCCAAGCGCAGAACTTCACCCGACTGCTGGACCACTGGGGGCTGTCCAGCCCGAGCGTCGTCGCCCATGACATCGGGGGCGCGATAGCGCTGCGCGCACTGCTCCTCGAAGGTGCCGTCTACCGCGATCTCAGGCTCTTCGACGCAGTCAGCGGCGGCGAATGGGAACGTGGTCTCTTCCGGCTCATCCTGAACCATGCCGACGTCTTCGATCAGCTCCCGTCCTACGCCCACGAAGCGCTGGTCGCGAGCCACCTGAGGAACGCAACGGAGGTCGGCTTCCGTCCCGGAGTCCTGGACGCGTTCCTCGACCCGTGGCGTGGGCCAGAGGGACAGGCCGCCTTCTATCGCCAGTACAGCCAGATCAACCAGGCCGACACCGTCGAGTACGAGCACCTGCTGGCCGAGCTGTCGCTCCCCGTACGCATCATCTGGGGACGTCAGGACCGGATACTTCCGCCCGAGTATGCGCACTGGCTGCACGAACGCGTGCCGCATTCGCAACTGTCGTGGATCGAGGGCGCCGGTCACCTCCTCCAGGAGGATGCGCCGGCCCAGCTCGTGGGCCACCTCTTGGCGGACCTGAATGGATGAGAACATCGGTTACCAGATGTCGAGGTTTGGCAGCACTCGACGCAGGATGCGTGCTATCACTTCCGAGTGCGGTCCGGGCGCCCGTGTTGCTGGAGTCCCCCCACTCGGTAGCGAGGGCGTCCAGGACCGCACGCCAGTTTCGCGTGAGCAGCGTCCCAGTCAGGCTCGATCCGCCGACACGACCTCGACCGGCGACTCGGCGTGGGGCCCGGTCCACCAGGCGACGGTGGTCACGATGCCGAGCGCCAGCAGCCCGCTGGTCAGCCAGAACGGATAGGTGCGGTCGATCCCTGAGAGCCACCCGGAGATCAGGCCGAACGGGGCGGCAGCGAGCATCACCGCGGTGCGCTGCAGCGCCATCACCCGTGACCGCTCGGCCTCGTCGACGTGGAAGGCGACGAGCGACTCCGAGAGCATGAAGAGCATCCCGGCGCCGAAGCTGTCGAGGAGGAGGCACACCCCGAGAAGCGCGTACGTCACGACGCCGGCGTCACCTTCGGCGGCCGGGATCACGACGAGCACGAGCTGGCCGGCCAGATAGATGCCGAAGCCCCACAAGGTCGCCTGTTTGAGGTCGTGCCCTGAGGTCAGCCGGCGGATGAGGGTGAAGAGGAAGAGCACCGACAGCAGCGAGCGCACCATCGGGAAGAATGGCAGCACCGGGTCGGGCACGTGCAGGTGGTGGTTGACCAGGACCTGCCAGAAGGTGGCGTTGACGAGGGTGACAGCCGCGACGAGGGCGGCGATGGCCAACGCCAGCAGCGAGCCGCGCGAGCGGGCCAGCAGCCGCGCGGCCTCGCGGTAGCCGACGAAGAGCCGCCAGAGGCTCTCGTGCCGGGTCTGCTCCATCCGGATCCGGCCCTGTCGGGTCTCGTGGGAGGCGGCGTACAGCAGGATGACCTTGGCCAGCATCACGACCGCGGCGTTGATGAAGAGCACCCGCACCGCCGGCTCCATGCCGAACTGCGCGACCATGATGGCGGCGATCGGGGCGAAGAGCGCCGAGCAGTCGGCCGCGACCCGCACCAGGGAGTAGATGCCGGTGATCTGGTCGCGCTCCGCGTCCTCGACCATCAGGCAGTCCCAGGCGTTCGCGGTGACCTGCAGTGCGCCGTTGAGCAGCGACGCGGCCAGGAAAGCCCAGAAGTCCTGAGCGAATGCCCAGATCAGACATGGGATCACGAAGGCGATCACGTCGAAGACCGCGTTCGTCAGCCGACGTCCCATCCGGTCGGTGATGATGCCGCCGGCGAGCCCGAAGAACACCTGGGAGATCATCCCGACGGTCGCGAGCAGGCCGATCTGTGCGTCGTGCAGTCCGAGCGTGAGCATGAAGACCGAGAGGTACGGCAGCACCAGCGCCATCGACAGACCCCACATCGGCTCGGTCCACACGCATGCGCGCGGGTTGCCGCGGAGATGGATCAGGGTGTGCCAGAGGGAGCCGGGGGAGGATGCCACCGGGACAGTGAACCAGGGGTGACATCAAGATTGAAAACGTTTTAGTGAGGCTCCTGCGACGTCCGATTGCCGCCAGAAGTGGCGGGGCGACATCGGTTGAATGGTTCATGAAGCAACCAATTCGAACGATGGGAAGCACATGAAGGTCGCCCTTGTCACCGGAGCCAGCCGCGGTATCGGCGAGGCCACGGCACGCCAGCTGGCCCAGAGCGGGAGCCACGTCATCCTGACCGCACGCCGTCGCGAGACGCTCGAGGCAGAGGTCGAACGGCTCAACCGCGACGGCCACTCGGCCTCGGCACTCCAGCTCGACGTCACCGACCGCGACAGCGTGCAGCGTGCTGCTGACCATGTCGCCGCGACGTACGGCCACCTCGACGTGCTGGTCAACAACGCCGGCGTCCTTCCGGAGGCCACCAACCCGGACCCGGCCGAGGTCGTCGACCTCGAGATGTTCCGGATCACCTACGAGACCAACCTGATCGGCGCGGTCGCGGTCCTCGAGGCGTTCCTGCCGCTCATCCGCAAGAGCGAGGCGGGGCGCATCGTGAACGTGACCACCACGATGGCCTCACTGGCCGACCAGACCAATCCGGAATCGCCCTACTACGGCATGGTCGTGCCTGCCTACCAGTCGTCCAAGGCCGCGCTGAACAACGTGACCATCGCGCTGGCGAAGGCGCTCACCGAGACTCACGTGAAGGTGACCTCGGTGTGCCCGGGATTCGTGCAGACCGACCTGACCCCGATCAACCGTGACAACGCACCCACCACGGCGGACCAGGCCGCCGAGGTGGTCGTCCGTGCGGCGACCCTGCCCGACGACGCCCCGTCAGGGACGTTCGTCGACGCCAACGGACCCGTGCCGTGGTGAGTCCCGTGTGAGCGGCCTCGTCAGCGGGCCGCGATCTCCGCGAGGAGGTCGGCGGCCGGCGCCGGGTGGACGAGCCAGCCGAGATGGCTCGACCTCAGGGTGTGGACGGCGTACGGGTTGTCCGGGGTGAGGGCGTCGCCCTCGCGGATCAGCCGGTCCTGCATCGCCGGCGGCATGCTGACGTCCTCGCTGAGACGTACGAACACACGGGGCACCGTTCCCCACGTCGAAGCCTGGGCCCGGTCCTCGGAGCCACCGGCGTCGAGGTTCTCGTCGGGCTGGAAGGTGTTGAGGAACGTACGGAACTCGTCGTCGGTGCCGTCGGCCATGAAGGCGTGCTTGAGGCCGGCGAGGACCTCGGGGGAGGCGGTGCGGAAGTTGCAGCGCAGCAGGCCGACGTCGGCGGGGTTCGCGGCGGCCGCGCCGATCAGCGCGGAGGCGTCGAATGAGGCCATCTCCGGCTCGGCGTTGTACGCAACCGCATCCAGCTCCACCGGGGCCCAGGCCGAGACGTAGACCATCGCGTCGATCAGGTCCGGCCGGGCGTTGGCGGTCGCGGTCAGCGTGATCCCGCCGCGGCTGTGCGCGACGACGATGACCGGGCCGTGCTCCTTGGCCTGCTCGAGCACCGAGACCAGGTGGGCCACGTTGTCGGCGAGGGTCACGCCCTTGATCCCGCCCGGGGCCGAAGCGAGCTCGGCGAGGTCCTGGGGCGCCTGGTAGGCCGCCGGGAAGGTCGCTCCGAAGCCGTGACCGGGGAGGTCGACCGCGAGCGAGCGGAGCCCGCGCAACGCCAGCTCGGCCTGCAGCGGTGCGAACGAGAACGAGTTGGCGAAGGCGCCGTGGACCAGGACGAAGGTCGGCTCGGGGGAAGACATGGGCGAGACCTTAGCGGCGAGTCGGCGAGCGCGGCCGGTATTTATCTGCCGGCCTTCACTCGTCGGCCGCGCCCCCGAACGGCGCCGACTGTGGCGCCCCGCCCATCGGCGTACCGCCGTAGACGACCGAGCCGTCGGCTCGCTGGTAGGTCAGCCACGGCACGGTCTCCGTGAAGCCGACGCCCGGCTTGCTGTAGTCGCACACTCCTTCGGGGAAGGCCGCCTCCAGCCGGTTCCACTGCTCATCGTTGAGGCCGAACGCGCCGTAGTCGTCGGTGCGACGCAACGGCTTGAGCTGGCACTTGGCGTTGTCGGAGTAGTTGTTGTCGCCGGCCACGATCCGCGGCGTCGCGAAGTCGGTCTTGACCAGGTCGCTGACCGGTCCGAGCCCGCACACCAGGTCCGAGACCGGGTCGACGACGAGGTTGAGCGCAGAGTCCAGGACCGGGTTGACGGCACCGTTCAGGCCGTCGAGCGCGCCGCCGGTCAGATCGTCCACGAGCGGGTCCGCGACCGGTAGGAAGAGGCCGTCCTCGCTGGAGATGCCCTGGGTCTGGGTGCACCGGTCGTGCAGGTCGCCGGGGCGGTCCTGGGCCACCTTGTCCGCCAGCGGTACGTCGCGCTCGTCCGCCTCCACAGAAGCCAGCCAGCGGTCCATCGCGAGCAGCGCCTCCTTGGAGTAGCTCGGGTCGCCGATCAGGGGCGTCACGCCGTACCAGATCACCTGGTTGTCCGCGTGACCCTGCTCCCGGGTCAGCCGGTCGCGCATCGCCCAGGCCCAGCGCGCGTCGTGCGCGAGACCCGGGTCGGGTCCGCCGTGGTCGATGATCGCCACGTCGGACAGGTTGCTGGCGGTGTTGACCATGCCGCTGCGGTAGGCGTTGATGAGCGCGGCCGGGTCGGCGACCGAGCGCTGCTCCCGCGGCTGGACGTCGATGTCGAGCCCGCCGATCTTCTCGTTGACGTCGACGAACTGCTCCGGGGTGATCGCCCCGGCGCGGAGCGCCTCGAGGCCGTACTGCACACCGGTGTTGTCCAGCGGCGAGCCCGCGAAGCCGCGCCCGATCTGCTTCTCCTGGGGCGTCCACACGCTCTCCGGCCGCGGGCCGAAGACATTGATCGCGCCGTCGATGATCGAGCACCGTACGCCGCCGGGGTTGGACTTCGCGTCGTACCGCTCCTGGTCGCTGACCCCGGCGCACGGGTGGGTCGGCATGACCGCCTGCTTGAAGAGGCCCTCGTCGGCGGTGACGGCGTTGAGCGGCAGCAGGTGGCCCTCGACCGCCGCCCACTGCAGCGGGTTCCAGAACTTGCCGTCGGTGAGGCGCTCGGAGCTCTCGAAGTACTTGCGGAGCAGGTGGTAATCGGAGAACTGCAGGCCCGGTGAGAGCGAGTCGGGGTAGGAGCAGGTCACGACCAGGCCCTGGTAGATCCCGGGGTAGGCGTTCGCGATCGTCTGCTGGGCGATCGAGCCGCCGGAGCAGCCGCTGCCGATGGTGTAGCGCAGATCGCCGTACGTCTCGACGAGATGCTCCTTGGCCATCATCAGCGACTCGGCCTCGCTGGTGACGTTGCAGTTGTGGCCGGTGTTGGCCAGCGCGGTCGAGAGCATCGCGAAGCCGCGGCCGAGGGCGACGGTCGGGCTGTCGCCGAGGGCGTCCGCGACGACCGGGATGCCGAGATTGAAGGTGCCGGCGTAGTCGGCGGTCGGCGCGGTCCCGGTCTCGTGGTCCACCCCGCAGCTGCCGCCGTGCGGGATGAACAGCTTGTTGTTCCACTGCTGCTGCGGGCGCCAGCGCTGCCACGGCTTGCCGGGCTGCCAGAGCACGGCGATCCGGTACTGGTCGCGGTTCTGGTAGCCGGTCTCCACACGTACGACGAACGGCACCGTCACGCCCTCGTCGGTGGTCGTGGTGGCGACGTCGCGGGGCGGGTTCGCGGGATCGTAGGGCTGGAGGCCGTCGAGCAGCGGGTTGGTGGACCGGTAGAGCCAGCTGATCGTCGGCTCCTGGTTGCACTGCTCGTCCGTCGCGGTCGGCTGGCAGCGCCACGGCTGCAGCTGAGGTCCCGAGAAGATCGGCCCGCCGCGGGGATGGTTGGTGATCGTGAGCCAGGCGCCGCGACCGTCAGGCAGGCGCGCGGTCAGCTCGTTGGTCCCGACCCGCAGACCGCGTACGACGCCCTCGATCTCGCCGTTCGGCCGCTCCGCGAAGGTCGCGGTGACGTCGCGGTCGCCCTTGCGGCTCGACGTATGGCGGGTGTCGTCCAGCCAGACCCGCAGGTCGTCGGGGTCGGCCCCGTCGGGGAGCGTGATCCGCACCAGGGCGTTGTCGTCGAAGACCAGGTCGGCCCGGTTGGAGAGCGTCTCCAGCACGATGTCCTCGGCCGGAGCGGGTGCCGCCGAAGCCGGCGCCACACCGAGCAGCATGCTCGCGACGAGGGCGGACACCGTCGCCATCGAGAGGGGCAGGGCGCGAGCGGGCATGGCATGCCTTTCCGAGAGCTGCGCACGTCCCACGAGTAGACGCTCGCCGTGACAGGAGAATGCCTCCTGTCACGGCGAGCGTCAAGGATGCCTCAGCCGGCGACCGCCTCCCCGCGGGCGACCATGCCGGCCTCGTCGGAGAGCTTGACCTCCTTGAGGAACAGCGCGAGCGCGAGGCCGAGGAGGACCAGCGGCACGAGATACCAGAACGCAGGTGCGAGCGCCTCGGTGAAGGCGTCGACGACCCAGGTGTGGAGCGGCTCGGGCAGCTGCTCGACAGCTGCCGGGGTGAGGCTCCCACCGGAGAACCCGGCACCGTCGGCGGGCACCATCCCCGAGGAGGCCATCTTCTCGGCCAGGCCCCCGAAGTTGTCGGACAGTCGCGTGGTGAACACGGTCGTGAACAGCGCCGTACCGACGGTCGCACCGATCTCCCGGAAGAAGTTGTTCGCCGAGGTCGCGGTGCCGAGCTCGTGCGGGTCGACGGCGTTCTGGACGGCGAGCACGATGGTCTGCATGACCAGGCCCATCCCGGCGCCGAGCACGAAGATCATCAGTCCGAAGACGACCATCGACATGTCGCCGGTGATCGTGGTCATCCAGGCGATCCCGGCCGCGGTGATGAGCAGACCGACGATCGGAAAGATCTTGTAGCGGCCCGTCTTCGAGATCGCGATGCCCGAGCCGATCGCGGTCAGCATCATGCCGGCCATCATCGGCAGCATCAGCAGCCCGGAGCTGGTGATCGAGGCACCGGTCGACATCTGCAGGAACGTCGGCAGCATCGCCATCGCCGAGAACATGCCCATCCCGAGCACCAGACCGATCAGCGTGGTCACGGTGAAGGTGGGGTTCTTGAAGAGTCGCAGCGGGATCAGCGGCTCCGGCGCGAGGGTCTCGGTGACGATGAACGCGGCCACCGAGGCCAGGGTGCCGACGAGCACGCCGAGCAGCTGCGGCGAGGACCAGTCGTAGCCGTCGTGACCGAGCGACTCCCACGAGGTCAGCAGCACGATGCCGCAGGTGGAGAGCACCATGAACATGATCCCCAGCCAGTCGACCGGGCGACCGGAGCGGTGCGAGGGCAGCCGCAGGGCGAACCAGGCCACGGCGAAGGCGATGATGCCGATCGGTACGTTGATCCAGAAGGTCCAGCGCCAGCCGGGCCCGTCGGTGAGCCAGCCGCCGAGGAGCGGCCCGATGACCGCGGAGATGCCGAAGAGGGCGCCCATCGGGCCCATGTACTTACCGCGCTCGGAGGCCGGCACGATGTCGGCGATGATCGCCTGGGACAGGATCATCAGCCCGCCACCGCCGAGCCCCTGGAGACCGCGGGCGGCGACCAGCTCGGGGAACGTCTGCGCCATCCCGCCGAAGAGCGAGCCGAGCGTGAACAGCGCGACGGCGACCAGGAACGGCCAGCGGCGGCCCCACAGGTCACCGAACTTCCCGTACAGCGGCATCACGATCGCGATCGCCATGATGTAGGAGGTGATCACCCACCCCTGGTGCTCGACCCCGTCGAGCTCCCCGACGATCGTCGGCATCGCCGTGCTCACGATCGTCTGGTCGAGGGAGGAGAGGAACATCGAGGCCATCAGGGCACCGAAGATCAGCCAGATCGTACGCGGCGTCAGCACGACCAACGGCTTGTCGGGCGCGTCGGGCGCGACCGTTTGACTCATGGGGTTGGACCTTCCAGGCAGGAGTTGAAGAGGTGGTGACACACGGGTCCCGTGTGACGTGAGAAGTCCCGAGAGCTATCGCTAGTCGTCGAGGAGCAGGCGGAGCTGGGCGACGGCCTCGGGCAGATGCGCCGCCGCATCGCCCTCGTAGCCCGACCGTGCCCAGGCGAGCGCGCTCGCTCGCATCAGCAGGCCGGCGACCATCCCGATGGTGTCGTCGTCGACGGGGGAGGGCCGTGCCGTACGTCGCTCGGCGAGCAGCGCCTCGAGCTCACCGACGACGCGCTGGTGCCAGGCGATGTGTCGCTGCACGAGGCGGGGTTCGGAGATCATCAGCCGCATCGCCCGCTCACCCTGCTCGATGTTGGGGGCGGCATTCCTGAGGAACCCCGCCACCAGCGCCTCCAGGTCGGTCATCAGCCGCCCCGACGGCCCGCCGGAGACGAACTCCGCGCGCACCTCGGCATCGAGCTCGATCTCCTGGATGCCGAGAACCGCGTCGTCCTTGGAGTCGAAGTAGTTGAAGAACGTACGCGTCGACAACCCCGCCGCGGCGCTGATCTCGTCCACGGTGACGTCATCGAGCCCACGCTCGCCGACCAGTCGCTGAGCAGCCTCGATCAGCGCCAGCCGACGTTCCCGCTTCTGACGCTCGCGAGCGTTCGGAGGCGGGGCAGAGGTGGACACGGCAGTATTCTTGCAGTGAGTGCAAGTTGCAGTCAATGCAATTAGCGTCACACGGGATCCGGGCCGGGCGCGCCGCGTCGACTCGGTGGGTGAACGCGGTTGAGAAAGTCGCGCACCACCGGGGCGACCTCGTCGAGATGGGTCTCCAGCAACCAGTGCCCGCCGTCGAAAAGGTGTAGTTCCGCGTCAGGGAGGTCACGGTGGTAGGCGCGGGCGGAACCTTCAGGCATGTACCCATCGTGCGGTCCCCACACGATCAGCGTCGGAGGCTGATGTTCGCGGAGGTAGGCCTGTTGCCGCTCGAACCACGGCAGCGTGCTGGGCTGGTCCTCCAGCAGCCGGACCAGGTTCGCCATCCGCTCCGGAGTACCCATCAGCGACCAGTGCAGAGTCCACAGGTCCGGTGGGATTCGATCGGCCACGTGGTCGGGAAGTTCGCCAGCGAACTCATCGCGGAATCCCTCCAGGCTGACGTGGGCGGCGATGCCACGGCGGGACTCGGCCCCCGGGTTGGCCCAGAGCTCTCGCAGCCCGTCGTACTTCGGTCCGAACTCGTCTTCGTAGATGTCGCCGTTCTGGATGATCAGGCAGGCAACCCGGTCCGGTTCGCGCATCGCGAGCCGGAGCCCGAACTGAGAGCCGTAGTCGTGCAACCAGATCGCATAGCGGTTCAGTTCCAGTGTGTTGACGAAGTCGTACAGGAAGTCGGCGTAGGCGTCGAACGTGTAGCCGAACTCCTCTGGAGCGGGTGTCGCGCTGTAGCCGAACCCGGGCAGATCGGGAGCGATCAGTCTCCATCGGTCGCCCAGTGCGGCGAGCAGGTGCCGGTAGACGAACGACGAACCCGGGTAGCCGTGCGGGAGCAGCAGCACCGGCGCGTCATCGGCGCCGGCCTCCCGGTAGAAGGTCTGGATGGCGCCGACCTGGGTGGTGCGATGCCTCATGGCGTACCCGATCCTCTCAGGACTGTGAGGGGTCGGGACTCAGCGAACATGGTCGGCACCGGCACACTGGGCCAGTACCCGCATTCAAGGGACCTGACCCGGCCGCGAGTTCACGCGGTCGGGTTCAGGCGCCCGCGGCGGTTTGATGGAGGGTACGGATCTCCTCGGTGAGCTCCGGGACGGGTCCGACGACCTCGACAAGAGGTGCCACCTCTTGGATCGGCAGCGCTCGCACCGGCGACTCACCGGCGCCCCAGCCGGCCCGCCACTTCGTCAGCTGCTCGGAGGAAGCGATGTAGACGATTCGCCCGACCCCTGACCAGCCGTGGGCCGCCGAGCACATCGGGCAGTGCTCGCCCGAGGTGTAGACCGTCGCCCCGGCCCGGGTCGCCGGGTCGAGGTTGATCGCCGCCCAGCGGGCGAGCTCGATCTCCGGATGCGCGGTCGGGTCGCCGGTCGAGTGCTCGCGGTTGCGGCCCTCCTGGAGCGCGTTGCCGGCGCTGTCGGCCAGGACGGACCCGAACGGGCCGTCGCCGTCGGCCAGCGCCTCGGCCGCAAGTTCCAGGCAGCGTCGCAGGTGGGCCATGTCGGTCTGGGTGAGGTCGGTGGTCACCGTTCCAGTCTGCTGTCCCGGGCGGCGTACGTCGCTTGATTTCGCGACGGTCAGCCGGCCTCGATCACCGCGCAGGCGATGCGGTCGCCGGCGTCGCCGGTCTTGGTGGTGTCCTCGTCCGGGCCCTCGGGGGCGTACCGCTCCGGGACGTTGGCGTAGTTGTCCCGGTCCGCGTGGATCATGACCGCGCTGCCGTCCGCGTCGCGGAGGTCGTCGAGCGTGAAGGGACCGGTGAACTCCAGGCTGGCGGTGCCGTCCTCGTTCACGAGGAGCGCCGGCAGGTCGCCGAGGTGCTCGCCGTGGGCGCTGTCGTCGGGGTTGAGGTGACCGCCCGCGGAGAGGAAGTCGCCGGTCTTCGACGGGTCGTCCGGGGCAGCGCTGTCGGCCTCGCACTTGCCGGTCGTGTGCACGTGGAAGCCGTGGTAGCCGGCCGACAGGCCGCTCACCCGGACGTTGACCTGCGTGGTCCCGTCGTCCTCCTCGATCTCGACGGTCCCGACCTTCTTCCCATCGGGGTCGGCGAGTTTCGCGCTCACCTCGTTGCGATCATCGGGGTCAGAGTCTGCCCCCTCCCCGCAGGCGGAGAGAGTCAGCAGGCCACAGGCAGCGAGGGCAGCAGCCGTTGCACGACGGGACATGGGATACCTCCACGAGAATGGAATCCGGTCGCCTCCACCGTACTTTCCCTAGAGCCCGAGCTTCACGAGGCCGCGCGTGATCCGCGAGTCGGTCGAGATGACCGGCGACCCCTTCGCGACCCAGCCCTCGCCGTCGAAGTAGCGCGTCACGATGTGCTCGCTGATCCGGGTGACCATCGCCTGCATGGTCAGCGTCGGGTTGGGACCGCCCACCGAGTTGGGCAGCGCGGAGTTGTCGGCGACGAAGAGCCTCTTCACCGCCCGGGTCTCTCCGCTGTGGTCCACCACCGAGTCGTTCTCCGAGTCGCCCATCCGCATCGTCGAGTGGACGTGCAGGGGAAGCGCGGGGAAGTCCACCCGGTAGACCTTCTTCGCCCCGGCGCCCTTCAACAGCTTGGCGGCCTCACGGGCGAGGAACTCGCGATTGCGCTGGCTGCGCGGGGTGCGGTGCCGGTTGGCGAAGGTGACCTTCGGGATCGGGCCGTTCTCGTCGGCCGGCAGCGCGGACAGCGTCACCCGGTTGATCGGGGAGACGTCGTCGTCGACGATGCTGACCACGTTGAGGATGTTGTCGAGGCCGTGCCCGAGAACGTCCTTCAGCTCGGGTCCGATCAGCCGGCCGGTGGGGCCGTCCCAGGGGCCGGTCATTCCGCGTCCGTTGGTGTACTGGCCACGGATTCCGCTGTCGGAGAAGGTCATCGTGAACGCCTCGATGCCCTGCATCAGGCCGACGTTCATGTTCATCCCGTAACCCGGGTAGTCGGTACGCGCCGCGGAGGCCGGGCCCTTGGAGCTGCCGACGTTCTCGTCGAAGAGGCCGAAGGTCCAGTCCAGGTAGTGGTCGGTGAAGCCTCGGCCGACCCAGTCGTTGGGGTTGGGCAGCTCGCTGTTGAACCACAGCCGCGGGTTCTCCACGGCGCCGCCGGACATCACGACGACCTTCGCGTCCTCGGTCTGCACCATGCCGGTCGGGTTGTCCAGCCAGGTCACGCCGGTCGCGGTCAGCTCGCCCTTGACCTGCTCCGTACGGATCTTGGTGACCGTCGCGTCGGTGACCAGCTCGACAGCCTTGCCGCCCTCTGCCCAGGCTCCGGCGGTGAGCGCCATCGGCATGTAGCTGTTGTCCGTCGAGCGCTTCGCGGCCAGGTTGCGGGGCGCGTCCACGGGGCTCGCGCATCCCTGGAAGCAGTGTCCGCAGAACGTGCAGCCCGTCGCCTGCGGATACCTCAGCAGGTTGGCGTCTTTCGTCCGGCCGGCAGTGCCGCCCGGTTGCAGGATTGCGTTCTCCTGGGGCCGGTACGACGCCTCGAGCGTGGTCTTCGTCTTCTGGACCGGAAGGCCGAGGGTCTCGCAGCCTCGCAGGTAGACCGACTCCTTGGTGCCGACGGCCGCCGTCTGCACCGGCAGCGTCGTCTCCACCCATTCGAAGTACGGCACCAGGTCGGCGTAGGAGAACGGGAAGAGGTGGTCGACGTCGTAGAGAGCGGCGTCGGGGCCGTCATACCCGGCGAAGACCCCGGGATAGGCCCGTGGGCTGTTGCCGAAGTAGTGCTGCGTCGTCCCGCCGACGCCGGAGACCTGCCACAGGAAGGAGTTCTGCGGCAGCTCGCGGTAGGCCGCCGGCTTGGAGCGGTCCTCCTGGCCGACCCGGAGGTAGCCGGTCAGCGGGTTGTTGGCGTCGTTCTCCAGCCGGCTCCACTGCTCGCGTGGCTTGGCGTGCCGCGGCCCACCCTCGATCACGAGTACGTCGAGCCCCTGAGCAGCGAGCTCCTTGGCGGCGACCGCGCCTCCGCCGCCGGCTCCGATGATGATCACGTCGCGCATCAGCGGGCGCTCACTTTCTGTCGTCCCTGGTAGTAGCCCTTGAACTCGTCCCAGCCCTCCATGCTCCCCGGGTCGTACTTCGCCAGATCCCATCCGACGGGGCGCCTCGTGACGGTCAGGCCGGCGGCGTCGAAGGTCGACCACTCGCAGAAGGTGCCGAAGGCGGAGAACTCCAGCAGGGCGCCGGCGATGAACCGCATGATGCCGGACGTCGTGCCCTTCAGAGGCTCGGGCAGCTCGGCGTCGATCGAGCCGACGAGCTGCGGGTCGGCCAGCTCGAGAAGCTCGAAGACCTCCGCCTTCTTCGCGAAGGACAGCCGGGAGAACGGCGAGAGGTGCGGCCCGGCCGCCGATCCGGGATCGACCCGCACCGCCTGGGAGTTGAGCAGCAGCGCGATCACCACGGACAGCGGGAGGGCCGCGTCGTTGCGGAGCAGCACCTTGACGGCGTCGTCGAGGTCGGCGAGCAGGCTGTTGGTCACCAGCGGGAGGCCGTTCGGCACCACGATCGGCACGTCGGCGAGCCCGTTGGCGAGCGCCCGGCCGACCGCCGTCGCGACCTGGTCCGGCAGCGGTACATAGTTGTCGAGCGACTCGATCAGGAAGTCGGGAGTCTTCGCCTCCATCGCGCCGGGCTCCTGGCGCGGCGTCCCCTGAGTCCTGGAGTAGGCGTCGGGCCCAGGGGCGACGAAGACGGCGAGGCCGTTGATCGTGTCTCGGGCGATCTCGGCCAACAGCTTGGCGACCACCTCGACCAGCGGATCCGCCTGGGATCCGCTGGTCACGGCCCTCGCGGCGCCGGGCACCACGGTGCCGGCGGCGGCCAGTGCTCCCAGCACCCCGACGCGGGTCAGGAAGAAACGACGATCGATTTGTGGTGTCCCCATGACACATACCTCCGAGCTCGATGCGCGTCTCACGGTGCCACCGGCCCCGGGCCGGCGGCATCAGCGACACGCACAGAGTTGGTGGAGCCAAACTGTGCTGCGGCACAGTCAGGCTCGCCTGATTCAGGAGGCGAGCAGCGCCAGTCGGAGCAGCAGCTGGTCGCGTCCGTCGTCGAGGCGGCAGCCGGTCAGCTCCTCGATCTGCTTGAGGCGGTAGACCACCGTGTTGCGGTGGCAGTGCATCTCGGTCGCCGTCTCCGAGGTGGACCGGTTGTTGGCGAACCAGCGGTCCAGGGTGTCGAGGAGCGACTCCTGCTTGTCGAGAGGGACGGTGAGCAGGTCACCCAGGGCGCGGGACCGGATCCGGTCCGCGATCGGCCGGTTCGCGGCGACCAGCACCTCGGGAAGTCTCTCGTCGAGAACGGCGACACCGGGCTCGTCGGCCGGCAGGCTGGCCAGGACCAGCTCCGCCATCCGGAACTCGGTGAGCACGTCGGCCAGGCCGACCGTCTCCTGAGAGACGCCCGCCCAACCGTCGACGATCGCCGACAACCGTTCCACGAGCTGAGCGATCGTCGCCTGTCCCAGATCGACGAGCCCGATCTCGCGGTCGGCACGCAGGCGCCACTCGGACCGGAATCCCGTGGCGGCCAGCGCCGCCCCCGGCGAAGGCGGGGGCCCGGTCGTCGAGGCGCGGTGCCGGATCACCACGACCGCGATCCTCGTCTCCGAGGTCAGGCCCAGGATTCGCATCGCCTCGGCGGCGAAGCCGGGGTCCGCGGCGCGCCCCTCGAGCAGGCTGTCGAGGATCGCCTGCCTGCGCTCGATGTCGCGCCGCGTGGCCTCGAGCTGCCGCGTCCGGTACTCGTCGGCGACGGCCGTCGACATCGAGTCGATGAGCTGCATGACCTGCACGGCGCTGTCCAGGAGCTCGTCCAGCAGCTCCGGCGCCCGCGAGCGAGCCTCGTCGAGCAGCGCTGCCCAGATCACCTCCGTGCCGAGGCGGTAGGCGTGCAACAGGGACTCGAGCGGGAAGCCGGCGTCCGCCCGGCGTCGCGCGGTGGTCTGAGCGGCGTCGAAGACGTTCACGCCCGGCGGCACCTGGTCGGCCAGTGACTGGAGGGAGCGCAGCATGTTGTCGCGACAGGACCTCAGCAGCTCCTCCGCCGCGATCAGATCGGTGGTCGCGTAGCGCTCGTCCTTGGCTTGCAAGGTGTCCCGCAGCACGGTGGCCAGCTCCTCGGCACGCGGCAGCAGGCGCTTCGCGAGCGCACGGGTGATCGCCGAGGACTCGGGGACGGGCGACGGTGATGAATCCGCGGAGCGCTGGTCGGGCATGTGCTCGAGGCTATCAACGCGGCGCCGGGGGGCCACATGACCGTTTGTGCACTCAGCACAGGGCCATATGGCCGCCGTCACAGCCGCTCAACAGCCGTCGCGGAGCAGTCCGGGCTGGCTTCCGACGGAGACCTCGATGAACTCGATCTTCGCGTCGCGGGTGTTACCAGAGAGCAGGAAGCCGATCCAGCGGTCGCCGTCCTTGACGACCCAGGTCGTCTGGCCGTAGTCGTTGGTCTGCTGGGCGCCGGTCCCGTAGATGTCCTTGAGGACCATCAGGGAGTCACCGATCGTGACGCCGCGAGCGGTCTCCAGGACGGGCTTGCTCATCCCGAAGGAGGCGATCTCGCCCTGCTGGTCGTAGATGACGTCGACGCCGTCGCCGACCTGGTCGGCCCACTTCCAGTGCTTGCCCTCGCAGATCTCCTCGCGCGCGGTGTCGCGGGTCATCCAGCCCTGCTGCACGAGAGAACGTACGTTGCCGTCCGCCTTGATCCGCCCGAAGGCCCCGGGCGCCAGCGGGCCGCCCCAGTCGAGGTTCGGCGTCGGAGTGGCCGTGATCGGGACCTCCGACGGGGCCGGCGTCGGCGTGGGGGTCGCGGGCGGCTCGGAGGAAGGAGCCGAGGACGGGGCCGAGGAGGAGGGAGCGGCGGAGGGCGACCCGGCGGAGGGTGCCGGTTCGCTCCCGCACCCGGCGAGGCCGAGCAGGCCGATCACGGCGGTCGCCGCGAGCGCGGCACGGAGCTGGATGCGGGATGTGGACATGGTGGACTCCTCGTCGGTCGTACGCCCCGAGCGGGCGTCCTGCCGATCTAGACGGTCCACGGCCCGTCCCGGTTGCAGCCGGGACGGGCCGATTCTCCGCGCCTAGGCCGAGGCCATGTCGGGAACGGTCCGAGCAGCCTGCCCGGTCCGCAGGAAGAGCAGCGCGACAGCGGAGATCGCGACGACGACGGCAGCGCCGACGTACAGGTTGACCGGGGTCCACGAGGCGTCGAGCAGGCGCCCGGCGAGCATCGGCGACAGGATCGCCCCGATGCGGCCGATGCCGATCGCCCAGCCCATGCCGGTGCTGCGGATCTCGGTGCCGTAGACGGCCGGGGTGATCGTGTAGAGGCCGGCGATGCAGCCGTTGATGAGCGCTCCGACGAGCACGCCGATGATCAGCGCGACGGTGAGCAGCGCGGTGCTGGTGATGAAGACGACCATCGTCAGCGCCGAGAGCACCGTGAAGCCGATCAGGACCAGGCGGCTGTCCAGCCGCGAGGCGACGAGGCCGTAGAGGACCGAGCCGGCGGTGCCGCCGAGCGCCAGCATCATGCCGGCGGTGACCGCGTCCGCCTCGGACATCCCGGAGGTCACCAGCAGCTGCGGGGTCCAGCTGTTGACGAAGTAGAAGCCGAACATCGTGGCCAGGAACGCGACCCAGATGAGCAGGGTCGAGCGGCGCAGATCAGCGCTGAGCAATACGCCAGGGTTGCCGCTGCGACGCCGGGTCGTCGGCCGCGGCGCGGCCTCCAGCGCGTCCGAGGTGATCGCGGGCTGGCCGAGCCGGCCGAGGATCCGGTTGATCCGCTCGACGGCCTGCCGCGGCCGGCGCTGGACCAGGAAGTCGACCGACTCGGGCAGCAGCACGACGAGGAGAATCAGTGCGATCCCGGTCGCGACACCGCCGGCGACGAAGACGCTGCGCCAGCCGAGGTCGGCCAGCATGCCGCGCGCGGCCACGCCGCCCAAGGTGGCACCGATGCCGTACCCCGCCGTGTAGAGGCCGATCGCCAGACCGCGCCAGCGCGCCGAGGCGTACTCGCTCGCGATCACGTTGGTGCTGGCCAGGATGCCGCCGACCCCGAGCCCGGTGACGACGCGGGCGAGGCCGAGCAGGACGGCGGACGGGGCGACGGCGGAGAGCAGCATGCCGAGGGTCGCCAGGCCGACGCTGATCAGGATCAGCGGCCGGCGTCCGATGACGTCGGCGACGGGAGCCAGGGCCAGTGAGCCGACAGCCATGCCGACGAGGCCGGCGCTCAGCAGTACGCCGAGCTCCGAGCCGCTCAGCGCGAACTCCTCGGTCAGCGAGGAGGCGGTGAAGGCCATCGCCATCACGTCGAATCCGTCCAGACAGTTCAGCAGGACGCAGAGGGCGACGACCATCCACTGGTAGGGAGTCATCGCGGCGGCGTCGATGCGCGCACGAAGGTTCATCTCGGGTCTCTTTCGGGGTGGGGGTTCACGGAAGGTGGAGGGTCACGGCGGCAGGTTCGGAGGCTTCGTCGGGCTCACCGCGGGCGGCACGGGCGACGCAGAGGCACAAGGACGCGTACGTCTCCTTCTGCTGTTGGCTCAGGAACACGTCGCGGTGGTCGATGCGGCCGCTGACGTCGAGGACCTTGACCTGGCAGATGCCGCACTCGCCCTTGCGGCAGTCCCACATCACGTCGACGCCGGCGTCCTCGAGCGCGTCGAGCATCGAGCTGTCCTTGCCGACGCGGACGGAGCGGTCGAACTGGGGGAGGTGCACGACGAAGTCCTCCGCCGCCCAGGCGCCGCTGCTGCCGAAGGTCTCGAACCGCAGGTTGGGCTCGGGCAGCTCGTGGGTCATCCAGGCGCGGCGGATCGCGTCCATCAGCCGGATCGGCCCGCACATGTACATCTCGGTCCGCGACGCAGCCGGGGAGCCGGCGATCTCGCCGACCAGCGTCTCCACGTCGAGGCGTACGTCCTCGTCGTCGACGAACACCCGCACGCGATCGCCGTGCACCTCGACGAGCTCGTCGAGGTGGGCCATGACGGCGCGCCGCCGGCCGGCCAGGACGAGCGTGTAGTCGGCGCCGCGGCGGCGCAGGGTGTCGGCCATCGCGACCAGCGCGGTGACGCCGATGCCGCCGGCGACCAGGACGTAGCGGTCGGCGCCGACCCCGAGCGGGAAGCTCTGGACCGGACCGGTCATCTCGACGACATCACCGGCCTCGAGGCTGTGCATGTGGCGGGACCCGCCGCGTGAGCTCGGGGCCAGCTGCACGCCGAGAGTGAGCCGGCGACCGCCGTCCTCGGAGCGGACGACGGAGTAGGACCGCTTGCGGACATGCCCGTCGAGGTCGAGCCGGAGGTCGACGTGGGTGCCGGGAGCGGCGTGGACGGGGCGGTCGGGGCAGAGCACGATGCGGCGTACGCCTTCGGCGAGGTCGCCGGTCTCGGCCACGCGGCCCTGCTGCCACCAGGTCTGGGTGTTGACTGCCATCGTCGCCTACTTCGCCGCGGCGGCGGGAAGACCCTCCGCCTGCAGCATGCGGTCCAGGATCCGGCGCACCCACATCCCGCCGGCGTCGATGTTGAGGCTGTAGAACTCGTGGTCCGGGTTGGCGTCGATCGCGCGCTGCTGGGCGGCCAGCATGTCCTCGTCCTCGCCGAAGACGCCGTGCACGCCCTGGCGCAGCTGGGTCGTGATCGTCTGGCTGTCCAGGCGATAGTTGCGCATGAAGGCCCAGAAGTAGTGCGAGGTGCGCGCGGTCTCGGGGGTGATCGTGTTCATCACGAAGCCGTTGACGCCCTGGCTGCGGTCGCCCTCGGGGGCGCCGGTGCCGGCCTTGGCGACGCCGACGTCGATGCGGATCGTCGAGGGGGCCTCGAAGTGGATGATCTGCCAGCGGTCGACCTTCCCGGTGAAGCCGGGGAACCTGTCGCGCATGTTCTTCAGCCAGAACGGGGGCGCGTCGATGTCGCGCATCCAGCGGGTCACGGTGACGCCGCGGTCGGAATGGCTCACCTCGAACTCGGCCTCGGAGAGCTCGTCCTGCCCGATGCTCGAGCTGTGCACGAACTCCTCGTGGGTGAGGTCCATCAGGTTGTCGAGCACCAGCTGGTAGTTGCACGGCGCGTAGATCGTCTCGCCGTCGCCTGCCCACTCCGGGGAGTCCATCTGGTGCATGTCGGGCACGGCGGCGGGGTCGGCGAGGTCGGGGTCGCCGACCCAGACCCAGACGTAGCGATAGCGCTCGACGACCGGGTAGGACGGGACGATCGCGCTCGGGTTGATCGTCTCCTGCGCCGGCATGCTCGTGCAGCGGCCGGCCGAGTTGTAGCGCAGCCCGTGGTAAGGGCACTGGATCTCGTCGCCGAGCACCTTGCCCTTCGACAGCGGCGCCAGCCGGTGCCAGCAGGCGTCGGCCAGGGCGACGGCACGACCGTCGCTGTTGCGCCACAGGGCCAGCGGGCGGCCGGCGATGGTGCGGGCGAGCGGCTGCTTCGCGGTCACCTCGTGGTCCCAGGCCGCGACGTACCAGGCGTTGCGGGGGAAGTTGAAGATCTTGCTGGCTGCGGTGACCGGCGGCGATTCCAGGATGGTCATGGGGAACTCCCTATGGAGATAGGTGTTGTGCTCGTCACAAACTACCTATCTCTATAGTTAGTGGCAAGAGGCGGGTACGCTCGCCGCCACAGTCACTGCGTGGAGAGGGGGTCACGATGTCGCTGAGGTTCGCGCTGCTCGCGCTGCTCACCTCACGCCCGATGACCGGCTACGACGTCTCCAAGCAGTTCAGCCAGTCGGTGGCCCATGTCTGGCACGCGCCCGACTCGCAGATCTACCCGGAGCTGAACCGGATGGAGCGCGACGGCCTGCTCGAGTCCGCGGTCGTGCCGTGGGGCAAGAAGGGCACCAAGAAGGAGTACGCCGTCACCGAGGCCGGGGTGAAGGCCTTCCGGGAGTGGATGGACTCGCCCATCGAGATCCGCCGGCAGCGGGAGCCCGCCTACCTCAAGGCGGCCTACCTGGAGTGGGCCGAGCCCGGCGCCGCGCGCGCCGAGCTGGAGCAGTTTCGCGACCACTGGACCGAGCACCTGGCGATGCTCGAGGCCACTCGCGCCACGCTCGTCGACCGCAGCCACCCCACCCTGGCCCGACGCCTCGAGCACTACGACGCGAGCCAGTGGGACCGGATCGTGCGCTACAAGATCTTCGCCTACGACGGTCTGATCGACCAGGCCCGCGCCGCGCTCAACTGGGCCGAGCGCGGCCTCGCGCTCGTCGACGAGCTCGAGGGCTCGGCCGTCGACTGAGCCCTCCCAGGGTCATGCCGGCAGGCGTACGTGGAACCGGCAGCCGGTCGCGGCCGGGAGGTTCTCCACCCAGACTCGGCCGCGGTGTGCGTCGACGAGTCCCTTGACGATGGCGAGACCGAACCCGGCGCCCTGGCCGCCGGCGCCGTCGGCGCCTTCGGGTGCGGTCGGGGTGCGTGCGGAGCTGCCCTGCCAGCCGAGGTCGAAGACCCGCTCCATGTCGCTGGGATCCAGGCCGCCACAGCCGTCGCTGACGCTGAGGTCGACGCTGCGTACGTCTCCGGGGGCCAGCCGGCAGTGCACCTCCACCGTGCCGTCCGCGGGGGTGTGCCGGATGGCGTTCATCAGCAGGTTGGAGACGACGCGGGACAGGCTGGCGGGGTCGGCGGTGATCTCGAGGCCGTCCTCGACCTGGCCGCCGAGGCGGACCCGTCGCTCCCGGGCGACCGGATCGGCCCCGGCCAGGGCCTCACTGACCAGGTCGCCGAGCAGGACCGGCTCCGGAGTCAGGGTGAGCGCGCCGGCCTGGATCCGGGAGAGCTCGAAGAGGTCGTCCACGAGCCGGGCCAGACGCTCGACCTCGACGCGGATGCGCTGGTGGTAGCGGTGCGGATCGGCCGCGATCCCGTCCTCGAGCGCCTCGGCCATCGCCCGTAGCCCGGCGAGCGGCGTACGCAGGTCGTGGGCGACCCAGGAGATCAGCTCGCGGCGGGATTCCTCGAGCCGCGCCTCCCGCGCGCTCGCCTCCTCCAGTCGCCGCTGGGTCTCGGCGAGTTCGGCCGACAGCGACCGGAGCTCGCGGGGACCGCTCTCCGAGGGTTGCTGATGGCCGCCGAGCGCCATCTCCCGGGCCTGCCGCTGGACCGCGCCCGACCAGCGCACCATCGCAGATCCGATGACGAACGCCACGAGGATCGCCACCACCACGGCGATCGAGGCGACCACGGTGATGACCTGCAGGTCGTGGCCGGAGAGGAACATGAGCCACGCGACCCCGAGTACGCCGCCGAAGACCGTCAGCACCGCGACGGCGGCGGCCAGGGTGAGCTGCCAGCGGATCGACCAGCGCCGGGTCAGCCAGGCGACCAGGAGCCCGACCAGGCCGACGGTGAGACCGGCGCCCGCGGCGACGAGCGCGATCTGGACGGCGTCGGCGGTCTTCACGCGCCCACCTCCGTGGGCTCCCAGCGATAGCCGACGCCCCAGACCGTGACCAGCCGTTCCGGCCGGGTCGGGTCGGCC
This sequence comes from Nocardioides sp. NPDC023903, assembly GCF_040639295.1. Taxonomy (NCBI): domain Bacteria; kingdom Bacillati; phylum Actinomycetota; class Actinomycetes; order Propionibacteriales; family Nocardioidaceae; genus Nocardioides; species Nocardioides sp. NPDC023903. Next base: position 60,550 of record NZ_JBEZZS010000030.1, read on the forward strand.
TCGATCTTCTCCCGCAGTCGGCGTACGTGGACCGTGACCGTCGAGCGGTCGCCGATCGTCCATCCCCAGACGTGCTCGAGCAGATCCTCGCGGGTGAAGGCCTTGCCGGGGTGGGCGATCAGGTAGCGGAGCAGGTCGAACTCACGGGTGGTCAACGACAGCTCCGACCCGGCGTCGGTCGCCACTCGCCGGTCGCCGTCGACCACCAGGGAGCCGTCGGAGACCACGCCACCCTCGCCGGAGTGACCGGTGCGCTTGAGCACCGAGTCGACGCGCAGCACCAGCTCGCGTGGGCTGAACGGCTTGCCGACGTAGTCGTCGGCGCCGAGCTCGAGCCCCATGATCCGGTCGGCCTCGCTGCCGAGCGCGGTGAGCATGATGATCGGCACCTCGCTCGCCTGCCGCAGACGACGGCACACCTCCAGCCCGTCGATGCCGGGCAGCATCAGGTCGAGGATGACGATGTCGGCGGGTCGCTCGCTCATCGCGCGCAGCGCCTGCTCGCCGTCCCCGGCCTCGACGACGTCGTGCGAACCCGCGCGCAGGTAGGAGGCCAGCACCTCGCGAACGGTGAGGTCGTCGTCGACCACGAGGACACGTGCCATGGGCCTACTCCTCCTCGACATTCGCCCGGGCGGGCTGTCGTGAGCGTAGTTCGCCGAGCGCGACGGCGACACCGGCGCACACGCACAGGATCGCGAAGACCAGCAGGCCCTGGGTGTAGTCGCGGTCCAGCAGCGTCGGGTTGTCCGGCTTCGCGCCGAACCGGCCGAGAACCGGGATCGCGACCAGGACCGTCGGCCCGAGCAGCACCAGCACCACCACCGCGCCCCGGGCGACCGCCCGCGGCAGCAGCCGGCCGCCGAGCCAGCCCAGGCCCAGCACCGCCGGCGCCAGGATCCCGTCGTGGATCACGACCGCCGCCGCCAGCCAGATCACAACCTCGACGATCTGGCCGAGGTCCTGCCGGCTCACCAGCAGCCAGGCGCCGTACGCCATCCCGACGGCCCCGAGCAGGATCAGCGCTCCGCGGATCGCTCTCATCAGAGCACCTCGATCCGGGAGACCCACTTGGTCTGCATGACCCCGGGACGGTCGGGCGCGATCAGCCGGACCGGGTAGCCGTGGTCCATCGAGAGTGTCTCCCCATCGAGCATCAGTGCCATCAGGGTTCGGTCGTCATCGGCGAAATTCGGGGGGAGCACGGTGTCCGCGGAGGCGCTGAACGTCTGGATCGACCGGACCCGCACCTCGCGCCCACGCGGGGCGCCGACCAGGTCGAGCAGGTCGCGGAGGCGTACGCCGCCCCACTCGCCCGAGGCGCTCCATCCCTCCACGCAGGCGATCGGGAGGGTGTGGGTGCGCTGCTCCATGGCGACCAGGTCGTCGCGGGTCAGCGACCGGGTCGTGGGGCCGTGGACGAGTTCGAGCCGATAGGCGGAGCTGCTCGCCTCGGCGACCACGCCGGCAGAGTGGGCCGTCCGGTTGATCGGGATGCCCTGCTTCCGCGACCGGGGCGACAGGGCCGCGATCCGGCCGACGCCGGGGATGGTGCCGGCGGTGTAGAGGAACGCGGCTGCCAGCGCCGACGAGCCCGCCAGCACCAGCACCCCGCGCCTGCTGACCGGCCCCGGCCTGCGCGCGTTCGGCCGGTCGTGGGCGGTGTCGTCGACATCCCCGGTCAGGGCGTCGCGTACGACCGGCAGCTTCACCGCGATGTGCACGAGCAGCGCTCCGACGGCGACGAAGGCGAGCGCGTAGTGGGTGCTGCGGAAGCTGAACCCCCAGGGATACCACTGCGCGACGTTGAGCAGACCGGTGGTGAGCTGCACCAGCGAGGTGCTGACCAGGACGGCGATCGAGCCTCGCTCCAGCGCCGTCGGCAGTGCCTCGCGGACCTGCCGCGGCATCGGCTGGAAGAGCTTGGGGAAGACGACCCACAGCTTGATCAGCAGGAGCGGGATCGCGGCGGTGCCGGCGGCGACGTGCAGGCCCTGGGTGAGCTGGTAGAGCCGCGACGGGCTGGCCGGGAGCGGCACCGGCTGATGGTCGACCTGGGCGTAGTGGCTGATCAGACCGGTCACGAGCGCGACCAGGAAGCAGATCCCGAGCCAGAGTCCGACCCGCGCGGCGACCGCCGCGCTGCGCAGGCGCGAGGTGAAGGAGTCCTCGGAGGGGATTCTCATGCGGCGTCCTCGACGAGTACGGCGACCCAGCGGTCACCGGCGGGCGTGAACGGGGCCGGCGCTGACCGGCGGGATTGTGCCCGGCGATGCGGCAACGGCTCGAGCCGCCTCACCGCGAGCCCGACCTCGGCGGCGATCGATCCGATCGCGTCGGCGCCGACGACGGCCCACGGGAACTGCGAGGAGCCGCCGCAGCGGCAGACCAGCTCCGCGAGCAGCGGTCCGCTCGGGGTGCCGGGCGGGTGCACCTCGGCGACCACCCGGCCGCCGGGCACGAGCAGCCGGCGTACGCGGGCGAGGAGGGCGAGCGGGTCCCCGCCGATGCCGAGGTTGCCGTCGGCGAGCAGAGCGGTCGTCCACCAGCCCTCCCCGGGCAGCGGCTCGAAGAGGTCGCGACAGACCGCGCGGCCACCGCGGGCCTCGGTCTGGGCAACGGCCTCAGGCACCACGTCGACGCCCAGTGACGGCAGACCCCGGGCGGCCAGCGCGGCGGTCATCCTGCCCGGCCCGCAGCCGAGATCGAGCGTCGGTCCGGCGCAGTAGGAGAGCAGGGCGAGGTCTGCGGCGTCGGCGGTGCGGGTCCAATCCTCGACCGGAAGCCGCGAGGCCATGCCATCGACGCTCACCACCCGGCACTCCGCGCTGGCGAAGACGTGCGCGAACGCAGACTCGGCCGTCACCGCGGTCATCGGGCGACCCGCGCGATCTCGGCCGCGACCACCGCGAAGCGGGTGTGCGGGGCGGCTGCGGCGACGGGAGCGACGTCGGCGAGGTGGTCGACGTCGCGCAGCCGCTCACCGGCGGCGACCAGGAGGCCGAGTCCTTCGAGGGCTGAGCGGGTGGCTGCGTACGTCTCGGGGGTGGACATGGGTACGTCACGGAGCGCGGTGGCCGCCGACGGGTCGCGGAGCGCCAGGGCCCACCAGCCGCCATCCTCGGCGGGAGCGAGCACGGCGTCGGCCGCGTCCAGGCCGTCGGCCACGGCCAGCAGCCCGGCCGGAGTGACCTGCGGGGTGTCCATGCCGATCTGCACGACCGGTCCGGCGACCTCGGCGTGGGCGTTCGCGAGGCGTTCGCCGAGGCCGCTCCCGCGTTGCGAGGCGATGGTCCACCCGGTGAGGGCGGTCCGGATCTCGTCGCCTCGGAGCGCATCGGCGAGGTCCCCGGAGAGGGCGAGCAGGCACCGGTCCGGTCCCACCGCCCGCGTGCACGCCTCGATTGTGTCCAGCAGAGCAGCAGCCGCGACGGCGGTGGCCGCTGCCTCGCCGACGTCCGCCGCGAGCCGGGTCTTCACCAAGCCCGGCACCGGTGCCTTGGCGACGAGGAGCAGCGTCGGCGCCGTCACGAGAGCACCCGCCAGAAGTCGTACGCCGCCCGCAGGCTGCCCCGCACCGAGCCGGAGACCTTCGAGCGGGTCCCGGCGGTCCGGGGGTGGTAGTCGACGTCCTCCTCGTGCACTCGCCAGCCGGCCCGGGCCGCGCGATCGAGGAGCTCGACCGGATAGCCCGAGCGCCGGTCCTCCACGCCGAGCTCGAGCAGCGCCTCCCGGCGGGCAGCCCGCAACGGGGCGATGTCACGCACCTGCAGGCCGGTGCGGCGCCGCAGCGCGGCCAGGACCAGCCGGTTGCCGACCCTGGCGTGCCATGGCTGAGCGCCGGGAGTCACCGGCCTGCGGCAGCCCAGCGCCAGGTCGGCCTCATCGCGCCTGATCGTCTCGACCAAGGACAGCGCGGCCGCGGGATCGAAGGAGCCGTCGCCGTCCATCACCACGACATAGGGCGCGGTCGCGGCCAGCAGGCCGGCGTGCACCGCCGCCCCGTATCCCGGCCGCGACTCCGAGACCACCCGCGCCCCCTGCGCGCGGGCGACCTCGGCGGTGCCGTCGGTCGAGCCGTTGTCGACGACGATCACAGAGAGCCCTGCCGGCACGCGCGGCAGCAGCTCGCGCAGGGCCGCGGCCTCGTCGCGGCAGGGCAGCACAAGGTCGATATCTGGGACTGTGTCTGAGCTGGGCTCGGGGCTGGTCTCGGCCATGCGATCGACTCTAGGAACGCGCCGCCGCCGATGGGGCCCGCAGATCTTACGGTCCGATGACGTGGCCCGTGCGTCGGCGACCATCGAGCCGTCGCGGACCTACGCTCGCAGTCGTGAACTCCTCAGCTCACCGCGCCGCCATGGTGGGGCTCGCCGTCACGGTCGTGCTCATCGTGACCGCTGTTGTCGTGCCGCCGCTGCTCGACTGGCAGGTGTGGCCGCGCGTGCACCTCGACGACGGCACGTTCCCTCCGCTCCACGGATATCCGCAGGTCAAGGTGGGTATCGGCACGCTTCCCGCGGTCCTGCTCGCGCTCGCGTCGCTGCGCTGGGCCGACCCGATGGCGAAGCGGCTGCCCTGGCGGCGCCTGCTCCTGGTCGCGTACGCCGCCGGGCTGGTGTGGCTGCTGGCGCTGGCGCTGGTGGACGGCCCCGAGGGCATCTCGCGGGTGCTCGGGAACCGGACCGAGTACCTCCAGACGGCCAGGGCGGTCGACGACGTTCCGGGGCTGCTGCGCGAGTACGTCTCCCGGATCCCCTACGACGCCCCGCAGGGGAACTGGCCGGTCCACATCGCCGGGCACCCGCCCGGGATGGTGCTCTTCTTCGTGCTCCTGGTGAAGGTCGGTCTCGGCGGGGACCTCGCCGCGGGCCTGGTCGTCATCGCGCTCGCCGCGACCTTGCCGCTGGCGGTCATGACGACGGTCCGGGTCCTCGGGGCCGAGGATGCGGCCCGGGCGGCGGCGCCGTACCTGGTGCTGTCTCCGAGCGCGGTGTTCCTGGCGGTCTCTGCCGATGCGGTGATGGCGGTCGCGGTCGCCTGGGGGATGTGCTGCCTGGCCCTCGCCTGCCGGGCCAGGCTCGGTCGGAGCTGGCCGTGGGCGGTCCTGGCCGGGCTGCTCCTCGGCTACGTCGTGATGATGTCGTACGGTCTCCCGCTCACCGGAGTCCTCGCGCTGGCCGTGCTCTGGCTCGGGCGGGGCTGGTGGGCGCTGCCGATCGCGGCCGCGTCGGCGCTCGCGGTGGTGCTCACCTTCGCCGCCGGCGGTTTCGCCTGGTGGGAGGCGTATCCCGTGCTGGTCGAGCGCTACTGGGACGGGCTGGCCAGCCAGCGGCCGGGCGCCTACTGGACCTGGGGCAACCTGGCCGCGCTCGCGATCAGCGCCGGGCCGCTCGTCGGCGCCGGGCTCGGCGCCACCTGGGCAGCCCGCCGCGAGCAGGCCGACCGCGTGATCGTCGTCCTGGTCGCGGCCGCGGTCGTCATGATCGCCCTCGCCGACGCCTCCCAGATGAGCCGGGCGGAGGTGGAGCGGATCTGGCTGCCGTTCATGCCCTGGCTCACCCTCGGCTGCGCCCTGCTGCCCGAGCGCTGGCGACGGCCCGGCCTGGCCTGGCAGCTATTCACCGCGCTGCTCGTCCAGCACCTGCTCTACACGAGCTGGTGACTGCACCGCTGGTCGAGCCGCGAGGCCGCCTGCGGCCGAGCGTGTCGAGACCAACACAGTCCTATCGAGCGCGACAGGGGACTGTGTTGGTCTCGACACGCCTTCGCCTAGCGGCTCCGGCGGCTCGACCAGCGGGGGATCAGCTACGGCCGCAGGGGAGCGGTGGCGAAAGCCGGCAGACCGACCTCCGGCAGCACCTCGGCGCGGAAGCCGAGCTCCTTCTCCGCGAGCTCCGGGGAGGCGACGACATGGCGTACGTCCCCGATCCGGTAGCGCTTGGTGACGACCGGTGCCACCTCCGTCCGAGTTCCGCGCGCGACCAGCGCCGCCACCTCGCTGATTGTGACCGGGTGCCCGGACGCGACGTTGTAGGCCGCCAGTTCCCCACGTGACCGCTCGGACGTCGCCTCCAGTGCCGTCAGGTTGGCGCGGGCCACGTCGTCGACGTGGACGAAGTCGCGCTGCTGGCCGCCGTCCTCGAACACCTGCGGCGCCTCGCCCCGCTCGAGGGAGGACCGGAAGATGGCGGCGACCCCGGAGTACGGGGTGTCCGCGGGCATGTGCGGCCCGTAGACGTTGTGGTAGCGCAGCGCGATCGCAGACGCGTCGGCCTGACGTGCCCATGCGGAGGCGTAGTGCTCCTGGGCGACCTTGCTGGCTGCGTACGAGTTGCGCGGGTCGAGCCGCGCCGTCTCGGCGACCGCTGCCCAGGCCAGTGCGCCGCCGCAGAGGTCGCAGTGGTTCTCGAAGTCGCCGGAGTCGAGCGCGGCCCGCGAGCGCGGCGGCGGGACCCGGTCGCCGTGGGTCGCGCAGACATAGCGGCCCTCGCCGTAGACGACCATCGAGGAGGCGAGCACCAGCCGGGAGACCCCGTGCGCGCTCATCGCGGCCAGGAGCGCGGCGGTGCCGAGGTCGTTGTGCGCGGCGTACAGCGGGAGATCGGCCACGGTGACCCCGGCACCGACGACCGCGGCCTGGTGGCACACCGCGTCGATGCCGTCCAGCAGGTCGCCCCAGCCGCCGGCGTCGCGTACGTCGAGGAGGTTCGTCCCGGGCGGCGCCTCGGCCGCCTCGCCGTGGGCCATCGGCAACAGCACGTCGATGCGTACGACCTCGTGGCCGGCATCCTCCAGCACCCGGCCGATCGCGGTGCCGATGAAACCGGCCGACCCGGTCAGCAGGACCCTCATGGGATCTCGTAGGCGAGGGTCTTGCCCTCGGCCCAGGTCGAGCAGGAGCAGCCGGCCGGATCGGGCAGACCCTCGATCGTGTCGGCGAGGATGGTCCGCATCCGCTCCAGGTTGGCCGCGAAGAGCGCGTAGACATCGTCCTCGTCGACGCCCTCGCCCTCGGCCGCACCCGCGTCCATGTCGGTGACCAGGCACAACGGCGCGTAACACATCCGCAGCTCCCGGGCGAGCGCCGCCTCGGGGGCGCCGGTCATCCCGACCAGCGTCCAGCCCTGGGCGGCATGGTGGATCGACTCCGCGCGGGTCGAGAACCGCGGACCCTCGATCACGATGAGCGTGCCGCCGACCTTCACGGACGGGTCGGAGGCTGCGTACGCCTTGGCGATCCGCGCGCAGTAGGGGTCGGCGAGTGGTACGTGGGTGGCGCCGCTCTCCACGTAGCTCGGGATCCGGCGCCAGGTGCGGTCGACGAGCTGGTCGGGCGTGACCAGGTCGCCGGTGGCGACGGCATCGGCCCGGAGGCCGCCGACGGCGCTCGGGGAGAGCACCTGGGTCACGCCGAGCGACCGCAGCGCCCAGAGGTTGGCGCGGTAGGGGATGGCGTGCGGCGGATACTCGTGCACGCGGCCGTGGCGGGGCACGAAGGCCACCGACCGGCCGGCGACCGTGCCCACCGTGACCGGCGCGGAGGGGTCGCCATAAGGGGTCTCGACGGCCACCTCCTCGGCATCGGTCAAGAACTCGTAGAGCCCGGTCCCGCCGATGACCCCGACCTCGGCGCGGGGTGCCTGTCCGCTGTCCAGCACAGTCATGCCTTCACTGTGCCAGCGCTGACCCCGGCGCGACAGGGCCCGGCCCATCCGTCACCGTTCGGTAATACCTGGCGCGAGTCGGATCGATGTCGGTGGTCGCGGGCACAATCCGATGCCGTGGGAAGACGTACGTCGCTGGGAGCGCTGGTCGTCCTGCTGGCGATCGCCGGCTGGGCGGTCTCGCTGTGGCTGCCCGAGGAGGCACCGGCGACCCGGCGCACGCCGCCGGTGGCGACCGCGGAGCCTTCACCGGGGCCGGTCGACGTGTCCGAGGCGCGTCGGGATCTCGCGGCGTTGGCGACGGTCGCGAGGCGACCCGACGGGCCGGCTGCCTACGTCCGCTCGTCGTTCGGCTGGAGCTGGGCGGACACCGACGGCAACGGGTGCAACCAGCGCGACGACGTGCTCCTGCGCGACGCCGTCGAGGTGCGGACCCGGCTGCAGGGAAGGTGCGACCACGACGTGCTCGCGGGGACGTGGGTCGACCCCTACACCGGCAGACGCCTGGTCTTCACCGACCTGAAGGAGCCCGGGCAGGCCCAGGCGATCCAGATCGACCACGTCGTGCCGCTCTCCGAGGCCTGGCGCTCCGGTGCCGGCGGATGGTCCCCGGAGCGGCGCCGCGCCTTCGCCAACGACCTCGGCAACCTGCTCGCCGTCGACGGCCCGACCAACATGAGCAAGAGCGACGACGACCCGGCGGGCTGGCGTCCGCGGAAGGGGTTTCAGTGTGCGTACGCAGCCCGCTGGATCGAGACCAAGACGCGCTGGTCGCTCGCCGCCGACGACAGCGAGCGACGGGCGCTCGGTGAGATGCTCGGCTACTGCTGAGCGCCTGATCTGAGACTCAGACCGCCCGGCGATAGATGGCCATCGCGCGGTCGTACGCCTCCCACGCCCGCCAAGACTCCAGCGCCCGTTCGCCCTGGGGCTTGAGGCCGTTGACCTTGTGATAGGACTCGCCGCTCTCGTACTGCGACTCCCGGCCCGTCACCAGCGAGAGCAGCATCGGCAGCACCTTCTCGTCGGTGACCGTGATCGTGCCGACCTGGAAGGTCTGCCGCACCCACTCGGCCCGCCGGTCCGAGCCCAGGACGAGCACCACGGGCAGCTGCGACGCCCGGACGATTGCGTCCAGGATCGGCCCGAGGCCGTCGGGAACCCAGCGCTCACCTGGCGGTGGGGTGGGCGCTTTCGGGATGCTCATGGTGGTGTACGCCGGGACCTGGCCGGTCAACGGGCCGGCGATCTTCTCGACGGTCGGTGCCGTCGCGTCCGGAGCGACACCCGGTGCGATGTCCGGGGTCATCTGGTCGGCCGGCTTCTCCGCTGCCCTCCGGCGCGGCCTGATCGCGGGGATCTTCGAGGTGAAGTTGAAGCTGCCGGTGCGGGTGGAGTCGATGTGGCGGCCGGGGGCCGGCTCGGGCGCCCGGCCGAGGGCCGAGGTCGGCGCCGGAGCCGTCGCGGTGGTGACCAGCTCGGCCGCGTGCTTCCCGTGCGTCCGGATCGAGCCGTCGGCGGCGAACTCGAACAGCGCGACCCGGACCCGGTCGGCCCACTCGATCGCGTCCGTGGTGTAGCCCGCGCGGCTGAACAGCGCGACCGTCCGGGCGTCGTAGGCGTAGCCCGCGCCGCGTACGGCACAGACGCTGCGCGCCTCGGTCGGTGAGCGGGTGAGCAACACCTGCGCGACCACGACGTTGTCCGGCCGGCCGCCGATGATGTCGACGTCGGCTGCCGTGGTGCTGCCTGATGGGGCGGCGTCGGGCCAGCCGAGGGTATGCAGATGCTCCGCGGCGTACTTCTCGGCTTCTTCGCCCGTTCTGGGCTGCCTCGGGGGTGCCAACGTAGGGTCCTTCCTCGATCCTCCACTCGGGCCTCCCTGCCCGATCGAGATTGGGAGGGATGATAGGCCCGCGGCGTACGTCTTGTCCGGTGGGGTGGCGAATCGGGTCCTGCTGTTCGCTCCTGGCGGATCCAGCCACGTTTGTCGGTGCTCGCCGCTAGCGTGATGTTCATGAGGCGCCCGCATGAGAACGTCGCTACGGTCCTGGTGGACCCGCGCGTTCTGGGCGACATCGAGATCGAGCTCATGTCGCTCGACATGCCGCTGTGGCGGGTGTGCGCGGCGCCGATCGTGAAGGACGGTCAGCGGCTCGCGTTCCAGGTCCGCCACCGGCTGCTGATGTCCAAGCGGGGCGAGTGGGACTGCGCCAAGGACTGGGTCCCGGTCTGGATCGGCTTCGGCTCGACCTGGGCGTTCCCCGGCGAGGCCATCCCGTGGCCGGCCCACAAGGCGCTGTGGACGCTCCTGGAGGGCTACTCCGACCAGGTCCGCTACAACAAGCGGCTCGGCGGCATCCCTAGGATCCCGCGCCTGCGGGAAGCCTGCTAGCTGCTTCCTCCGGCCGCCGCTCGATCTGCTTCCAGGTCGGGTCGATCGCGGGAAACATCGTGACCACGAAGTACGCGATCCCGCAGGCCACCAGGGCCGTGGTCAGGCCGAACGCCGAGACCAGGCTGCCGCCGAGCAGCCCGCCGAGCGGCATCAGCCCCCAGGCGAAGGCCGAGATCAGCGACATCACCCGGCCGAGCACATGGGCCGGGATCCGCTCGAACTGGATCGCCCCGAGGATCGGGTTGATGAACCCGCTGCTCGTCCCGCCGATCGCGAACACCACGAACACGACCCACAGCGGCGCCCCGAAGGCGATCACCAGGAACCGTGGGATCCCGGCGATGAGGAAGCAGACCAGGTACGTCGGGTAGCGGCGCATCCGGTTGCCGAGCGCCGCGGCCACGGCCGACCCCGCGGCGGAGAAGCCGGAGAAGGTGGCGAACAGCAGGCCGATCGTTTCGGGGCCGGCGTGCTGCTGGCCCCAGACCGGCATCAGCACGCTGCTCCAGGCCAGGTCGATCAGGTTGGTCAGCGCCACCATGAACGCGATCCCCAGGAGCACCCGGTCGCTGCGGAGGAAGTGCCAGCCCTCGGCGAGCTGAGCCCGGTAGCGCGTGGGCCGCGCGGGGTGCTCGGCGGGCTCCGGTCCTCGGGCCAGCGTCAACCCGGCGGTCGTCGTGGCGAGCACCAGGGCGCCGAGAGCGAACGAGGCGGCGTCGATCACGATCGCGTCGGTCGCGCCGACCAGGCCGATCAGCAGCCCCGCCGCGGCGGCGCCGAGCATCGAGGCGGTGCGCTCGACGAACGAGTGGAGCCCGGTGGCCCGCTCGGTCGGTACGCCGGCCGCCTCGACCAGCTGCGGGATCATCGCTGACTTCGCGGCGTCACCGGGGCCGCGCAGCGCGCCGGCGAGGGCGACGAGCGCGAGCAGGATCGGGAAGTGCAGCAGGCCTGCTGCGTACAGAAGGGGGATGAGGCCGACCACGACGGCCGAGCCGAGGTCGCAGGCGATCGCGACGCGGCGGGGACCGATGCGGTCGATGATCGGGCCGCCGAAGATCTTGCTGAGCACCAGCGGTGTCATCTCGAAGAGCGCGATCAGGCCGGCCTTGGCGGGACTGCCGGTCGTCTCGAGCACGAACCAGGGCAGCGCCAGCATCGAGATGCGGGTGCCGACCAGCGAGATGGTCTCGGCGGCGAGCCAGCCGTAGAGGGGGAGCTTCATGGCCTACCCCTCCTGGCCTCTGCTGACATGACCCGGCAGCGGGAAGACGTGGAACTGGAACATCACGGCGTCGCCCTCGGGCTCCTCCTCGAGGTCGTCGATGATCTTGTTGACCTGCTCCTCGACGCGGGAGGCCTGGGCGGGGGTCAGCCGGACGACCCGGTCGTTGAGGCCGAAGGCCTCGCGCCACTCCTGGGGGAGGAGCGCCCGCTCCTCGATCGCCTCCTGGAGGCGCTGGGCGTAGATGGTGACGACCGTCTGCAGGTAGGCGTCGAGGGTCTCGCGGCCTTCGACCGTGTCGGGCACGTCGCTGTCGCCGGTCACGGTCGCTTGGTGGGCGGCCTTCCACCAGCGCTCGCGGGCGTTGCCGCGGCTCTCGTCGTCCTCGATGAACCCGTGCTGCGCGAGCTGTCGCAGGTGATAGGACGTTGCGCCCGAGTTGATGCCGAGGCGGGCCGCCAACGTGGTCGCCGTCGCCGGGCCGTCGACGCGGAGGATCCCGAGCATGCGTACGCGCACGGGGTGGGTGAGGGCCTTGAGCTGGTCGACTCCGGGGACGATCTCGCGTGCTGCCATGGGTTCACCGTAGACCGCAAAGAGATCTTTGCAAATAGATTTGTGCGGTTCGGTTGAAAACCGAGTAACCGGGTGAACAAAGGCTGGATAGCGCAGTTACCCTGTCCGGGTGACGACAGACGCCGCGCCGCCCACGCCGACCTCCACCCCGACGGTGGCGATCATCGGAGGAGGAGCCAGCGGCACGCTGACCGCGATCAATCTGCTTCGCCGCGGTGCGTCGGTGACGTTGTTCGAGTCGCGGGGAGAGGCCGGCTACGGAGTGGCCTACTCGACCACCGACGGCCGCCATCTCCTCAACGTCCGGGCCAACAACATGTCGGGCTTCCCCGACGATCGTGACGACCTGCTCGACTGGGCGGCCGAAGCCGGCATCGAGCTCGGCCCGATCGACTTCCTGCCCCGGCGCGACTACGCCCGCTACCTGCGCGACCGGCTCGCTCACGCTGCCGAGGCCGGTGCCGGCACGTTCGAGACGGTCGGCGAGACGGTCATCGACGTCGAGCCGGTCGGTTCCGGTTTTCGGGTCCTGACCAGCGACGACGAGGGGCATGTCGCGGACGCCGTCGTCCTCGCCTACGGCAACCCGCCGCCCCAACCGCTGGCCGGGCTCCCCGAGGCGCCGTGGAACCTGTCGGACCCCTGGGACGTGGCCCGGATCAGCGCCCTGCCCGTCGACGCGACCGTACTCGTCGTCGGCACCGGTCTGACCGCCGTCGACACGACGGTCACGCTCCTCGACGACGCCCCGGACCGCCGGGTGATCATGGTGAGCCGCCACGGCCTGGTCCCCAACCCCCACGTCGACGACCAGTTCACCTCCTGGGTGACCCCGATCCCCGATGGCCCGCTGACCGCCGAAGGCATCGCCGGACTCGTACGCGACCAGATCGAGCACGCGGCAGGCCTCGGTGTCGACTGGCGTGCCGTCATCGACGGCCTCCGTGGCCCGACCCAGTCGATCTGGCGCCGCCTGTCCGAGCCGGAGCGCCGTCGCTTCCGCGAGGTCTACGCCCGCGAGTGGGAGGTACGCCGCCACCGCATGGCTCCGCGCATCGCCGCCCTCCTCGACGCCTACCGGGCAGAGGGACGCCTGGAGATCCTTGGCGGCGGGGTGCTCGGCTGTCGGGTGGACGCAACCGAGCAGCCGGTCGTCTCCCTGGCCGACGGCGACCGTGAGGTCACCGCGGTGATCAACTGCACCGGCCCCTCACCCGACATCACCCGCACCGACAACCCCCTCCTGATCGCCCTCCAGAAGCGCGGCCTGATCGCCCCCGACCCCCTCCGCCTCGGCATCGACGTCACCGAGGACGGTCATGTCATCGGAGCGGACGGCAGCGTCGTACCCAATCTCTTGACCGTCGGCCCGCCCTGCAAGGGCGCGCTCTACGAGGCCACCGCCATCCCCGAGATCCGGGGACAGGCAGCAGCCGTAGCCGCCCACCTCACCGCCGAATAGGCAGTTCTGGCGGCCGAGAAATCAGTTTCATCCCGGTCACGCCACCCTGTGCACCCGGGCTCAAAGCGAGACAGCGCACGCACCGACGAGCATGCCCAGAATCATGAAAGGGCCGTACG
>NZ_JBEZZS010000031.1:0-68721 GCF_040639295.1 Nocardioides sp. NPDC023903
CCGCCATGACGACGACTGACCCTCAGCCTCCCGGGACCACACCGCCCCCGCCGCGCCGGGGGCTGTCCGTGCGCGCCCGGATCACGGCGTCCGTGGCCCTCCTGGTCACCCTCGCCCTGGCCGGGGCCGGCCTGATCGTCTACGCCGTCGAGCTCAGCCGCGTCGATGCCGCGACCACGCGCGAGATGGAACAGGAGCTCGACGAGTTCTCCAGGCTGCGCACCGAGGGCATCGACCCCGAGACCAGGGCGCCGTACGACGTCGAGGGCCTGCTGCGGACGTTCCTGAGCCGCAACGTGCCCGACGACGACGAGCTCCTCGTCGCCTGGGTCGACGGCCGGCCGCGCGCGCACTTCCCCGAGGACCCGCTGGTCACCTCGCCACGGTTCCACAGCGCCGTACGCGACGTGGTCCGCAACGGCGGTACGACCTATCTCGACACCGCGGACGGCGAGGTACGCATCACCAGCCAGCCGGTGCGGCAGGACAACGCCCAGGGCACCACCGAGGGCGCCCTTCTGGTCGTCTCCTACCTCGATGAGGACCGTGCCGAGCTGCGCAGCACGATGCGCACCTACACGATCGTGGCCGCCCTCCTCGCCCTGCTCGTCACCCTGGTCGCGGCCTGGCAGTCCGGACGGCTGCTGGCCCCGCTGACCAGGCTCCGGCAGGCGACCGGAGCGGTCAACGCCAGCGACCTCTCCGCCCGGCTGCCCGAGTCGGGCAACGACGACATCTCGGCCCTGACCAGGAACTTCAACGACATGCTGGCCCGCCTGGAGCAGGCGTTCACCGACCAACGTCAGTTCCTCGACGACGCCGGCCACGAGCTGCGTACGCCGCTGACGATCATCGGCGGCCACCTCGAGCTCCTCGACGAGTCCGACCCGGCCGAGGTCGAGCAGACCCGGCGGCTGGCGCTCGACGAGATCGACCGGATGAGTCGCTTGGTCGGCGACCTGATCCTGCTGGCCAAGCACGACCGGCCCGACTTCCTCACCCTGGAGGAGGTCGACGTCGACACCCTCACCGAGGACATCCTGGCCAAGGCCAGCGCGCTGGCCGAGCGCGACTGGCACCTCGACGAAGCCACGCCCGGCACCTGGCGCCTGGACCCGCAGCGGGTCACCCAGGCGATGCTGCAGCTGTGCGACAACGCGGCCGGCCACACCGCGCCCGGCGACCGGATCGCTGTCGGCTCGGCGACCGTTGACGGCACCCTGCGGCTGTGGGTACGCGACACCGGACCCGGCGTGCCCGCCGAGGACCGGGAGCGGATCTTCGAGCGGTTCGCGCGCAGCGCGGAGACCGGCTCGGGCGACCGGCCGGGGCTCGGACTCGGCCTCGCCATCGTCTCCGCGATCGCCACCGCCCACGGTGGCACCGTGGGCGTCGAGGACGCCAGACCGGGCGCCCGCTTCACGATCACCCTGCCCGCACGCCCCTACGGACACGAAGGAGAGGCATGGCCCGCATCCTGATCGTCGAGGACGAGGACCGCATCGCGGCCTTCCTCGCCAAGGGCCTGAGCGCCGACGGCCACCAGGTCAGCACCGTCGCCGACGGGCTGGCGGGACTCGAGGAGGCGCTCAGCGGCGCCTTCGACCTGATGGTGCTCGACATCGGTCTGCCGACCATCGACGGCTTCGAGGTGCTCGACCAGCTGCGCGCCCAGGGCTCCCGGATGCCGGTGGTGGTGCTGACCGCCCGCGACTCGGTGCACGACACCGTCTCCGCGCTCGAGGGCGGCGCCGACGACTACCTGGCCAAGCCGTTCCGCTTCGCCGAGCTGCGGGCCCGGATCAACGTACGCCTGCGGCAGCAGGACAACACCGACGCCGAGGTGGGCGAGCTCCGCTCCGGATCGGTGGGTCTGGACCTGCGTACGCGGCGGCTGAGGGTCGACGGGCGCGAGAGCGACCTCTCGGCGCGTGAGTTCGCGCTCGCGGAGGTGCTGCTGCGGCATCCGGGACAGGTCCTCTCCCGCGCGCAACTGCTCGACCTGGCCTGGGGTATGGACTTCGACCCGGGCTCCAACGTCGTCGACGTCTACGTCGGCTATCTGCGCAAGAAGCTGGGCTCGGCCCGGGTCGAGACCGTCCGCGGCATGGGCTACCGCTTCCAGCCCTGATCTCGGCGCACGGAACGGCTGAGGACCCGGCAAGCGCCGGGCCCTCAGCCGCGGGGGATATCGAGAAGGGTCAGTGGATCCGCAGGCCTCCCAGCGAGGCCCGCGGGAGCCGCTCGAGCGCGGGTGAGACGGTCTCGGCGATCTCCGCCGGGGCCGGCCGGTCACCGGCAGCCGGGGCGAGGCACGCCTCGATGACCTTGACGACCTCGGGCGGCGTACGCCTGGGGAGGTCGCCGGGACGGTAGACGAGCTGCGGGTAGCGCTCGGTGCGGTCCGCGGCCGACGGGTCGCCATGGGGGAACGGCCGCTCGCCGGTGACCGCGTGGAACAGGGTCGCGCCCAGGGCCCACACGTCGCTGGCGGGGCCGACCTCGCCGCGCTCGCCGGGTAGGCACTGCTCGGGCGCCATGTAGGCGTCGGTGCCGATCTCGTGGCGCAGCGCGGCGGCCGCGGCGACAGGTCGGGCGACGGAGAGGTCGATCAGCCGGGCCGGCGAGCCCATGATCAGGTTGCTCGGCTTGATGTCGAGGTGCACCCAGCCGGAGCGGCCCAGGTAGTGCAGCGCCGAGGCGAGGTCGAGCGCGAGCGGCAGGTACTGCTGCTCCGGGAGGCGCCCGTGGCGGCGGACCAGCGTCGAGAGCCGGGGGCCCTCGACGTGCTCCATCACGACGTACGGCCGCTCGCCGTCGAGGTCCTCGCGCAGGGCGCGGACGAGGACGGGATGGCGCAACTGCGTCAGTGCGTCGGTCTCGCGCCGCAGCGCATTGCGGCTGGTCTCGCTGTCGATCAGGTTCGGTCGCAGGACCTTGGCGACGACCGGCCCGTAGGTGATCTCGTCGAAGGCCAGGAAGGCCTCGTACGACGAGCCGCCCCCGAGCAGCCGCATCGCGGTCAGCTCGGGGGTGATCGCGTCACCCTGGACCAGGCCCCAGGTGTCGGTCATCTTCGACTCAGCCCTGGGTCCGGTCGTTGGTGTTGTCGTCGTTGGTGTTGTCGTCCTTGGTGTTGTCGTCCTTGGTCTGGTCGTCGCGGGTGACCTTGTCGCGGGTGTTGTCCCGGGTGTTGTCCTTGGTCGCCCGGGTCACGCCGGTGCCGTTGGTCGCGTCGTCGTTGCCGGCGGCGTCGCGGGTGACGTCGTCGGCGTCGTTGTCATCGTCATCATCGACGGTGGTCACCTGGGTGTTGGACTTCTCCTCACGCTTGGCATAGCTGTCGTCATCGACAGCGGCAGCGCTCTGGTAGCTGAACACGCCGGCCGCGACCACACCGACCAGGCCGGTACCGAGGATCATCGGAAGCTTCTTCATCATTCGTCCCTTTCAGGTTCTGCACCGGGTGTTCCCGGCGCCATGCAAGAACCATCTCGACCCGCGGTGAGGTGATCGTGAGATGACCATGAGAGCTCTCTCATCCGCGAGCCGGTTCGGGTCCTGGGGCCGGTGGTGGTAGGAACGTCCCGTGCAAAGCAGCGAGCGGCGCGAGATCGCGGTCAAGGTCGGTGTGCTTCTGCTGGTCGGAGTGCTGATCTCTGTGGCCGGCTACGGCTACTCGCGCTCACGCTTCCGCGAGCACGCCACCGAGCAGTCCGAGACGGCTGCCAGCCGGTTCGCGCGGACGACGAGCTGGACCACGGTCGAGGCGAAGCCGGAGCTGGTGGCGCAGTGGGCGCGGGCCTGTCCCTCGGTCCAGACCCCGCCGACCGAGAAGACGGCTGACGCGCGCGGCCACCTGGAGAAGGTACGCATCACCTCCACCGACCTCACCAAGACCGGCGCCACGGTGGAGCTGACCCCCGACGGCGGCCAGTCCGTGTTCACCCTCGTCGTCACCCGCTCCGGCGAGGGCAAGGACGAGGAGTGGCAGGTCACCGAGGTCACCTGCAAGGCCGGTTGATCCGGCCCGTCTGCCAGCCCCCGTCTACCAGTCCCGGTCGGTGGGTACCACACCGATATGGACACCGCTGGATTCACCAACCTGTTGACCCGTCCCGGGCCGTACGCCACCGTGCTGGCCGATGTCAGCCAGGACTCGGAGAACGCGGCCCACGCCAAGGAGCTCCGCGTGCGAGCCGCCTGTGAGGAGCTCTCCGCCCAGGGGGCTCCCCCGGGCATCGTCGCGCAGGTCTCCGACCGGCTGGAGGCGAACGTACGCCAGCCTGCCCCGCTCGCGAGGGTCATCGTCGCGACGCCCGAGGGGATCGCCTACGACGAGGTCGCTGTAGCCGAGGTCCCGAACCCGGTCGCGACCTGGGACGCCCTGCCCGACCTCGGCTCCTGGATCGCCGCGCGCGAGGCCTCCCTGCCGTTCGTGCTGGTCCTGGCCGACCACACCGGTGGCGACATCTCGCTGTGGGACTCGGGATTGCCGCAGCCCACGAGCACCACCACCGTGGAGGGCGACGAACTCGAGCACGTCCACAAGATCCAGGACAACGTCGGGTGGGCCGCCTACCGGATGCAGCAGACCACCGACAACGTGTGGCGCAACAGCGCAGACAAGGTCGCCGAGGAGGTGACCAGGCTGGTCCGCGACCACGGCCACGAGCTCGTGCTCGTCGGTGGTGACCCGACCACGGTGGGCAGGCTGCGCGAGGGGCTCGCCGGCCTTCGCGCCGAGGTGGTCGAGCTGTCGAGCGGGCAGCGTGCCGAGGACGGCGGCGACCAGGCTCGCGACGACGCGATCCGCACCGCGCTGCTGGACCAGGTCGTACGCCGCCGCACGGCGCTGGTCCGTCGGCTCGAGGAGGCCTGGGGCAAGGGCGAGCGCGCGGCCACCGGCGTACGCGACGTGGCCGACGCCTTCGTCACCGGCCGCGTCGAGACCCTGCTGATCGACCCCGACGCACTGGCCGAGCACACCCTCGACCCGGCTGACCACCCCGGCCTCACCTTCGGCGAGGCCCCGGTCTCCGGTCCCGTCCCGGCCAGCGAGGCGCTCATCGCCGCCGCAGTCCTCACCGACGCGGAGGTGTGCGTCCTGCCCGCCAGCGTGCTCGGCGACGCACCCGTCGCGGCGCTGCTGCGCTGGGCCTGACCCGGCTCAGCAACACCGGATCAGCGCCGCCAGGCCCTGATCCGGTCCGGCTCGGTGTCGGGTGACTCCGTGGCCGCCCAGACCTTGCGCCACTCGGCGATCTCCTCACCGGCGGGGTCGGGAGTGCGCTCCTCGGCGGCGCGGCGCATCGAGGCGTACCAGTCCGTGGCGTCCTCATCCAGCAGCCTCGCCACCGCCGTCCTGATCCGGGGCGCGAACTCACGGATCGACTCGCCCTCGGCCGGGCGGAGCGGCTCCCCGAAGCGCACGGTCAACTGGCGGCGGCCGCCGGCCTTGTCCTTGCCGGGCCAGTTCACCCCACGCGGCATCGCCGCGTAGGTGCCGCGGTGGGCGATCGGGACCACGGGGACGCCGTACTCGATGGCCAGGTAGGCGGCGCCGGACCGGAACCGGCCCACGGTCCCGTCCTTGGACCGGGTGCCCTCCGGGAAGACGACCAGCGACCAACCGTCGGCAAGCACCTCACCGGGCGCGTTGGCGAGCGCGCCCCCGCGACGGTCGATCGGCAGCGTGTTGAAGACCAGCGAGGAGCCCACCGCCCGCCACCAGGTGTCGAAGAAGTAGTCGGCCGCGGCCGCCACCGCCGTACGCCGCCGCCACTGGTCCGGAAGGCTCAGCAGGATCAGCGGAGTGTCCAGGTGGGAGGCGTGGTTGGACACGAAGATCACCGGCCCGTCGAGCCTCTCGAGCACGTCCAGCCCCTCGACCTGGGTCTTGACCTGCGACCGGAAGACCGCCTCCAGCCCGGCCTGCGCGACCTCCCTGACCGCTCGCGCGGGCGGCTTGCGCGACCACTCGTTGTCGAAGACCGTCGTCGTCGCCGGCGGCACGAACGGCTCCGCCGACCGCGGCACCTGCGCTCGGTGACCCCACCGCCAGCCCCGCTGGAAGAGCCGTACGTCGCGCACCGTCTCTTTCCAGAAGCCACTCATGCGGACCACCCCGCCCCCGCTGGTTGAGCCGCCGGAGCCGCTAGGCGGAGGCGTGTCGAAACCAACACGGTCCCCTCCGCGCTCGAATCGACTGTGTTGGTCTCGACACCGCTCGCTAGCGCTCGCGGGCTCGACCGACGCGCGGCGCTCATCGGACGTCCGCCAGGAGGTGCGGAGGGTTGCGCAGGTAGGTGATCGACGGGGACGGGCCGACGGTCGAGCTCGCCATCTCGAGCGCATCGCGCAACGTGGTCGCCGACCGGAAACCCATCCGCGCCGCGGCCTTGGGGTTGCCGCCGACCCAGATGACGTCGCCGAGGTGGTCGAGGGCGTGCGCGATCCAGTACCACATGTAGAACGGGTGGACGCCGTGGTAGGCGTTCGAGGTGCGGTAGAGGTGGACGTACCAGGGGTCGGTGGCGAACTGCTCCTCGAACTTCGGCCCGATCAGCGCCGGGTCGTTCGTGTCGGCCAGCACCTCCTCGTAGAAGTCGACGTAGGAGGGGTGGGTGAGGGTGTTGAAACCCTCGTCGAGCGGGTGGTAGAGGATCGCGACGCCACCCTCGCGCACGACCGGCTGGCGCAGGTAGGAGTTGAAGTAGTAGCCCAGCCCCATGCAGGCGGCCAGGATCGGGTTCATGGTCGAGTTGACGTTGTAGGGGCCGAGATAGGGCACCCCCATCACCATCACGTCGGACTGCCCCTCGACCTTGACCCGCTGCTGCTGGTGGACGCGCTGCACGGTGAGCTCGTGCACCGGCTCGACCGCGCCGGCGGTGATCCCGGTCAGCCCGTAGTTGGACCGCAGGTCGTGGAACATCTTGTGGCGCATCTTCTGCGGCGCGACCGCCAGCCCGCGGCGCAGGCCGAGCACCGTCGCCTGGTCGCGCAGCGACCACTCCCACTCGCGCTTGAGCAGCGTGTCGTACGGCTTCCCGAACACCTCGTTGTCGAGCGTCGTCTCGATCTGGAAGACCTTGACGTGCTCGCCGATCAGCCTGCCCATCCGCCAGGCCGAGGAGTGCATCTCGGAGTGCTTGTGGTCCATGAACGAGCGCGAGTGCACCATCGTCTTGGCGTTGTGGTGGTGCTTGATCGACTTGTAGGAGGCCAGCCCGATGCCGACCGACTTGTGGCCGCCGTCCATCGCGACGAGGTTGACGTTGACGTAGATCAGCAGGTCGGAGGTGGCCGCCCGCTTGTTGATCTCGACGTCCTCGCCCTTCTCGGTGACTCCCATGTGCTCGAGGTTGGCGCGGTCCTCGGCGTCGTGGTTGTAGAGCAGCCCCTGCGGCGCGAAGCTGCGGAAGACGCGCTCGCCGACGATGTGCTTCATCTCGGCGTCGGTCATCCGGCGGTGCAGGGCCAGCGCGGCGATGATCTCGACGTCGTCGACGCCCTTCTCGGCCGCGATCGTGAGCACCTGCTCGATGATCCGGCCCCGGATGTCGGGCGCCTTCATGGTCGGCAGCGGAAGCGAGAGGTCGTCGAAGGCGATCGTCAGCCGCATCCCCGGGAACATCAGCTCCCGCAGCGGCTCGGAGTCGACGGGGTTCTCCAGCGACTCCCGGATCGCGGCTTCCACGTCGGGCACCGTCGGCAGCGACTCGGGCGGGTAGACCACCCGGGTGCCTTGCGGGAACTCCTCCAGCCGGAACCCGAGCCCCTCGTGGACGAGCAGGGGCGGCGTACGGTCGTCGACCTCCAGCACGAAACCTGGGCGTGTCATCGATGACTCTCCTTCTTCAAGACGGCTGTGCTCAGCTGGTCCGGCGGGGGTCGAACGCCACCTTGACGGTGCCGAGCCGACCGGCTGAATGGGCATGGTCGAGGGCCTCGCGCCAGCGGTGGAGCGGGTAGGGCGCGACGGTCTTGGCCAGGCGGCACATGGCGTCGTGGCCGACCAGGTCGAGGGCGGTGGCGAAGTCGCCGGAGCCCCGCGAGGAGGCGTACGTCCCGACCACCTCGAGCTCCCGGAACCAGGCCGCGGACAGATCGGCGGAGGCGGGCATCCCGGAGAGCACCACGCGTCCACCTGCGCGGGTGGCGTGCAGGCAGGTCTGCAGCGACTCCTTCGAGCCGACCGCGTCAACGGTCACGTCCACGCCGCCGAGAAGGTAGGGCGAGGAGAGCATCTCCGGCTCGAGCATGAACGCGCTGGTCGCGCGCCTGATCCGTCGCAGCGTCTCCGACGGCGCGACGACCTCGGTGGCGCCGAACTCCAGCGCCAGCTCTCGCTGGTGAGCGTGTTTGGCGACGACCAGGATCTCGCCGGCGTCGGTGAGCTCGCGCAGAGCCAGCGTGGCCAGCAGCCCGACCGCCCCGGCCCCCGAGACGAGCACCCGGTCACCGGGCTTGACCGCGGCCCTTCGCGCCGTGTGCACCGCACAGGCCACCGGCTCGGCGAGCAGTGCCTGCTCGTCGGAGTAGCCCTCCGGCACCACGTGGAGCTGGGAGCGGTGCACCGAGAGCTGCTGCGACCAGCCGCCGCCGGTGTCGTGGCAGAACCCGGTCTGCAGCCCGGACGAGATGTCGCCGACGGTGATCCGGGAGCAGCGGTTGGTCTCGCCGCGCGCACACGCCTCGCATGCCTCCAGCCCGCGCGCGGCGCAGGTCAGGACCGGATCGACGACCACACGGGTCCCGGCGTCCAAGTCGCCGCAGGGGTCGAGCAGCTCGCCCACGATCTCGTGGCCGGGCACGAACGGCAGGCTGACCAGCGGCTGGAAGTAGAGGCTCGTCTTACCCGACAGCATCCCCAGGTCGGAGCCGCAGATGCCGGAGAGGGAGACCCGCAGCCGCGCCCACCCCTCGTGCTCGACCCTCGGCGGGTCGAGCGTCACCATCCGCAGCGGCGCCGCGGCCCCGGTCAGCAGGAGCGGTAGCCGCCCGCCGGCGACCTTCCCAAGCGCCGTCTTGGCGACGCTGCGGTACATCTCGAGCGCGAGCATTCAGCCCCTCCTCATCGGTGCAGCCCGGCCGGGTCGAGGGTCCGGCTCGCGTGGCCCGGCGACTCCCAGTCGACGATCGTCCAGTGCGACTTCTTGGCGTGCCGGAACAGAGGTACGTCGGGCCGGACCGCCACCGGGTGCCCGACCGCAGCGAGCAGCGGCAGGTCGGAGTGGGAGTCGGCGTAGGCGAAGCAGTCGGCCGGCGAGATGCCCTCGCGGCGCGACCACTCTCGGACGAACGCCCCGCGCGACTCCCCGACCAGCGGCGAGGCGGCCATGTGACCGGTGCAGAACCCACGATCGTCGACGGCCAGGTCGGCCGCCTCGATGTGGTCGAACAGCGGCATCAGCGGCCTGGTCAGCGGCCGGATCGCGCCCGTGACCAGCACCGTCACGTGCCCCGCGGCTCGGTGCTCCCGGATCCGCCGGACCGCGTCCGGGGCCAGCCGCCCGAGGATGTGCGTGGTCAGGTGCTCGTCGACGATCTCGTCCAGCTCGGAGAGCCGGGCACCGGCGTACTCCTTGTAGACCGTACGCAGCAGTGTGCCGCGCTCGGTGCGGTCAGCCCACACGTAGCCGGGCACCTTGCTCGCCATCCGGGCGATCTCGGCCGCCTTCTGGGTGCCGGAGAGCTCACCGAGGCGCAGCCACAGGTAGGTCTCGATCACGTTGGAGGACATCAGGGTGCCGTCGAGGTCGAAGAAGGCCGCGACCCGCCCATCCTTGAGCTGCGGCAGCCGGCCGGAGTCGGGCCTCTTCCGCAGCTTGCGCAGCTCGTCGAGCTCACGGACCGGCTTGGTCACCGACGGCACGTGGATGTCGTAGAGGTATTCGTGCCAGTCGATCACGCCGGTGTCGAAGGCGAAGGTCTCCTGGTCGGCCGGCGACAGCGACCGGTAGAGCGCGAGCGTGTTTTCGTCGACGAAGCGGAGGTCGGCCTGGGCGTACTCCTTGTAGAGGTCCAGGTAGCGGCGCAGGAACTGCAGCCGCCGGCCCTGCCGGTCGAGGTCGCGCGCCCAGCCGCGGGTGCGGTCGCTGCGTGGAGCCAGCCCGAGCAGCCGGTCGGCAACCTTGTGCACCCGTTCCCCGGTCACCATCATCCGCTCGACCGAGGCCCCGCCCGGGAACGTCCACTCCGGCAGCCGGGCCGCACCGCGGTCACCCGCCGCGAACGGCTCCTTCGAGAAGTAGGCCCGCACGGTCTCGTAGAGCATCCCGAAGGTCACCGGATTGCGGTCGCCGGAGGCGAGATGGAAGTAGGCCGGGTTCCCGTGCTCGGGCGGATGCGCCAGGCACGCCACGATCGAGGCGACGACGTGGTCGACAGGCACGATGTCGACAGGGGTGTCCGCGGCCGCCGGGAAGAGCGGCAGCTCGCCGCGGCCGTAGGCGAGGATCAGCGGCTCTGCCATCTTGAAGCCCTCGATCCAGCCCGGATAGGGGCGGGAGACAGCCGACTCGATGATCGCCGGGCGGTAGATCGTGGCGCGATTCCCTGCCGCAGCGTGGGCCTCGACGACCCGCTCCCCCAGCGCCTTGGTGAAGGTGTAGGCGTCGGTCCAGCCCAGCGACCGCGCCCGCTCGGTGCCGAGGCGTACGAGCTCGTCCTTCACCCACTTCTTGCGCGCCTCCTCGGCGGCAGCGGCGGCGGTCATCAGGCCGGCGCGACCGTGCTCGCGCTCGGCCTGCTTGCGCAGCTTGGAGATCACCTCGACGCCGCGCGAGCGCTCCTCGACGGCCGCGCGCTGCGCCAGCCCCCAGGCGAGCTCGGCGTCCACGTCGACGGAGTGGTCGACCGGACCCTCGGGGATGTGCCCGCGGCGCCGCCCGGAGACGTACGCAGTCGAGACGTGCAGGTAGTGGATGTCCCGCCCGGTCTCCTCGACCCGCTTGAGCAGCTCGCGGACGCCGACGACGTTGGTGACGAAGCCCTCGTCGACCGGCGGGTCGAAGGAGACGTCGCCCGCGGAGTGCACCACGGCGTCGAGATCGTCCGGCAGCGCCGGCGGAGCGGAGAGATCGCCCTCGATGACGTTCACCTGCGCATCGGAGACAGCCTCGAAGATCGGCTTGGTCAGCATCTTCGCGATCCGGTCCGCCCCCGACGTCGACCCCTTCGGCCGGACCAGGACGCTGAGACGTACGTCCGGCACCTCGGTCAGCATCAGATGCAGCAGCGCCTCGCCGACAAACCCGGTCACTCCCGTGAGCAGCACATGCTGCCCCGCGAGCCGTTCTCCGATGTCAGAGTTCACGCCTGTGATTCTGCCCAATCCAGCAAAGGTCGCACGGGAATTCTGTTCAAATCAGCACACCCAACCTTCGGCGAGGCTCGATACGTGTCAGTCATCGGACGATCGAACTGGAGACCGATGTGCTGACCAACCTACTCGAAGAACTCGCCCGTGACGCGCCTTCCGGCGGCGATGCCCCCGGACAGCTGTGGCGGCGTGGCCGCCGCATGGCGCGTACGCAGCGCCTCGGAACGATCACCATCGCTGCCATCACCTGCGTGCTGCTGATCGCGCTCGGCACGGCGACCTGGCAGCAACGCACCGGCGTCGAGCCGGCGACGGACACCGGGACCGGCAGCTACCTCCCCAACCGTTTCCACGAACCCAGTCCACATCTCCCCGGCACGGACTCGGTGGGTCCGTCAGGTCCGCTCATCGCGACGTTGGAAGCGCCTCGCAAGGGTTGGCTCGGGACCACCAACGGCCTGGTGGGCGTCTCGGCCGAGACCGGTGCGTACGCCTTCCTCGACCTCCCCCACGCGGCTTCCACCTTCCTCTTCGAGGCCACGCTCTCGCCGGATGGCCGCCATGTGGCCTACTGGACCAAGGGGGAGGTCGCCAACCCGATTCGGGACCGCGAAGGCGACACGATCAATGGCTATGCCGTCTATGACACCGTGACGGGTGAGGTCGTCAGCCAGAAACCCAGCACCAAGCGCGGGATCGGGCACGGAGCCTTCGTCTGGTTCGACGCCACCCACCTCGGCGTCGAATTCGGGCAGATGCAGGACTGCTGCGGCTCAACCAACCATCGGGCCACGGTCTTCAACCTGAGCACTGGCCGGGCCGCCGCCATCCGCGCCAGTCTCGACTCCGCGAGCACAACTGGCGCCGGCTCAGTGATCGATGTGAGCACGGACGCGGTCATCATCGAGGCCGATGGGACACCTACGCCCGCCAAGATCCCCCAAACGGCGGCGAGGGTAGGCGGGTCACAATTCATAGCCATGACCCCGGACTCGAAGCGGGTAGCCGCGATCATCGGAGACAGCTCGCCGGGCCAGATCAGCGTGAAGGGAATCGATGACGACGGCAACGGTGTCCCGATCCCTGGCGCCTTCGCCGGAGTGATCGCCTGGCTGGACAAAACCCACCTAGCAGCCCTCAAGCCCCGGGGTGACGGACCCACCCTCGACCTCGTCTCGGTCGATGTCCGGGACGGCTCCACTGAGGTGCTCAGCAGAAGCCTTGACAACTTCCGAGTCGCAATCAACCTCCTCGGCTCGCCGGTCAGAGACCAGCCGCCCCCGCCGCACCCCCGGTCGCCGTGGTTCCTGCCCATCACGGCCGGCACGACGCTCGTGGTCGCCGCCCTCGCGATCCTCGCCTGGAGGCGCCGTGCCAGAGCCTGACGGTCAGCTATTCGACGAGTTCGTCACCACCCGCCGCCCCGCCCTGCTTCGTACCGCGTACCTCCTCACCGGACACCCCGAGGACGCCGAGGACCTCGTCCAGACCACGCTCATCAAGGTGGTTCCGAAGTGGGGCAAGATCCAGGACAACCCCGAGCCGTACGTCCGCAAGGTGCTCGCCCGGGAAGCCACCACCCGCTGGCGAACCCGTCGCTGGCGGGAGACCTCGGTCGAGCATCTCCCGGAACGAGAGGCAGCGGGGCCGAGTCTGGCCTGGAACATCACCGTCAGGGACGCGCTGCTGCGGCTCCCACCCCGACAGCGCGCCGTCATCGTCCTGCGTTACTACGACGACCTCACCGAGCGCGAGACCGCGGCCACCCTCGGCATCGCGATCGGCACCGTCAAGTCGCAGACCAGCGACGCGCTCGCGCGGCTCCGCACCTTGGTCCCCGACCTCGCCGCCTCCGATGCCTCGGTTGCGGGCTTGCGAGGGTGACCTGCGAAACTGGCGACACTTCCGCAACCCGAGGAGACGTACGTGTCGAGGAAGCTGCTGAGCGTCGCAGCCGTCCTCTCGGCGACCGCTCTCGCCGGGTGTGTTTCCGGGGAGCCCACCAGCAGCAGTCCCGGGCCGAGCCCCTCGACCTCGTCCCCCGTCGAAGCCTCCGGGCCCTGTCTCTTCGAGCCCGGCCAGGTCGCCAGCGCCATCCCTGGCACCTGGTCGCATACCGCCGACGAGGACGTCTGCACCTACACCAGCGACCGGGGCGCGATCTTCGTGACAACCTTGGTCGACACCTCTGTTTCTGCTGGGCTCTCTGCTAGTCGGGACGACTGCATCTCTTCTCCTGCGCCTGTTGAGATCGGATCTCGGGCGTTCGTGTGTATTGAGTCGCACGATGACGGGGATCTTGTGGTGGGGAATGTTGCTGTTGAGAATCGGCTCTGGTCGCTTGTGATCGTTCCTGATCAGGGGGTTCATGACGCTGAGCTCGGGGCGATGGGGCGGCTTGTGGAGATGGTTGCGGACTGATCTCCGCTGGTCGAGCTGGCCTTCCCCGCTGGTCGAGCCGCCGGAGCCTCTAGGCGGAGGCGTGTCGAGACCAACACAGTCGCTTTGGGGAAACCTCGCTTGGCGACTGTTCTTCGTTTCTAGGTTCGCCGCCGACCCGTTCTTTGAGTGTTTCTCGATCGTGCGCCGCGTCAAGGACGCCCTTCGGGCGCCGGCTTCGCCGGCCGCTTCGCGGTCCTTGACTCGGCACCCGATCGAGAAAGATTTCGCCTGTATCGGGGCGGCGGCGAGAAAGTGGCGCGGAGTTCACGTTGCTTGTTCGCTGACTGCGTAACTTGGGCCTGACCTGCTTAAATGGGTCGCTTCATGGTGTTCTGTGGCATATAATAAGGCTTATGTACGAGACCATCGACCACCTCCTCGCAGGGCCGCCTTCGGGTGCGTCCGAGGGTGAGTTGGTCGACTGGATCAGCCGTCTCGAAGAGATCAAGTGCACTGCCGAGGCGGTGCAGGCCGAAGCGGCGGTACGTCTCGACGAAGCCGTTCGCGCGCGCCAGGCCGAGGCTGATGTTCCTGCCCGCAAACTCGGCGAAGGCGTCGCCTCGCAGATCGCGTTGGCGCGGCGGGTCTCGCCCGAGAAGGGCGCCAAACTGCTCGGGCTGGCGAAGATCCTGATCGCGGAGATGCCGCACACCTTCGCGCTGATGAAGGCGGGGCTGTTCTCCCAATGGCAGGCCACCATCCTGGCCCGCGAAACCGCCTGCTTATCGGTGGAGGACCGTCGGGTCATCGACCACGAACTCTGTGCCACTGGGCCGGGTGGTGAGCCAGCGAAGGCGGTGTCGATGGGGCTGCGGCAGCTCGAGAATGCCGCCAAGAAGCTCGCCATCACCCTCGACCAAGAATCCGTCGTCGCCCGGGCCGCCAACGCAGAGAAAGACCGACGCGTCAGCCTCCGCCCAGCACCCGACACGATGACCTGGCTCGGCGCGCTACTGCCAGTCAAGGACGGCGTCGCCGTCTTCGCCGCGCTCGATCAGGCGGCCAAGGCTGCCCGCGCGGCAGGCGATGAACGCACTCGCGGTCAGGTCATGGCCGACACCCTCGTCGACCGAGTCACCGGCCGCGAGGCTGGTGGCAAGCCGCGGATCGAGGTCAAGATCGTGATGACCGCCGACTCGCTCACCAGTGATGCCGATCAGCCGGCCATGGTCGAGGGCTACGGACCCGTCCCCGCGGCCTGGGCCCGTGAAGCACTCGGTGACGCGGAGGTCTTCGTCCGCCGCCTGTTCACCGACCCCGCCGGGCAACTGATCGCGATGGAATCACGCGCCAGGAAGGCACCCGACGGGCTCGCGGAGTTCATCACCACCCGCGACGGAGGGATCTGCCGCACCAACGGCTGCGACGCCCCAATCCGCAACATCGACCACGTCGAGCGCCACGCCGACGGCGGCAAGACCAGAGCCGAGAATCTCCAAGGGCTGTGCGAGCGATGCAACCAGGCCAAGGAGGCTCTCGGCTGGCGGGCCAGACCGGGACCAGACGGCAGCATCATCACCATCACTCCGACGGGCCATAGCTACACGAGCCCGCCACCCGACACCTGGAAACCAGATCCACCAGCCTTGTCCCGGGCTGAGTTCGTGCTGCGCGACGTACTCCTCGACCACCGCGACGCAGCCTGAGATCCAGGGCTCTCGAGAACTTTCTTCGGATCGGTGCTTGACCTTGACGCTACGTCAGGGCTGCACGCTTCTTTCACGGCCCCAAACAAGGAGCCACGGGAACACACCAAACCGATCACAAGGAGCATCACCATGAACAACCTCCTCAGCCGCCTCGTAGGTGACAAGAAGGACTGGAAGCGCATGGAAGCCCGCGCCGCTGAACTGCCCGCGGACTACCGCAAGGTCTATGGAGAGATGAAGAGCTACATGTGGCGCTTCACCGCCGGCGACGGGATGGACATCGTCGAGGTCCTGCGCGAGATCCTCGACCTCTTCGAGACCGAGGCGGCTGCTGGGCGGTCGGTCATCGAGGTCACCGGGACCGACCTGGCGGCCTTCTGCGACGCACGGCTGCCCGAGCAGCACGACGCCTACCGCGCCAAGCTCCGCGCGAACCTCAACGAGGTCGCCTCGAAGCTCGCATGAGTCAGGGCAGGTCTAGGAAGGCGTACTGAGCGACCTTGTGCGGAAGCTGAACGACAGGGCCGCGTTTGAAACCGTAGTCGTCGAGCCTGGCGAGGGAGGCCTCGTTGGTGGCGTCGGGCTCGACGACTACGCGGCGAGCGCCGGCCTTGACGATCACGTTCTCGATGAAGAAGTCGAAGACCGTCTCCGTCCGGCCCTTGCGGGTGGGGGTGTCGGCCAGGAAGAGGTGGGCGCCGATGTCGCCGGGGCGGCGGTCGTAGAAGGTGCCGAGCTCATCGACCTCGGGGTCCCAGGTCTGGAAGAGCGCGACCGGCTCGCCGTCGAGCTCGACGATGTACGCAGCCAGGTGAGGCTGCTCCTGCAGCCAGGTGTAGATCTCCTCGATCTCCTCCCGCGGCTTCTCGACCATGCCCCAGAACTGGGCCCGATCGTCGTGCAGCCAGTCGCACAGCAGGTCGATGTCGGCCGACGGCTTCAGGTCGCGAATGGTCAGGGCCGGGTCTTTCAGGGGCATGTCTTCTCCTCGGTGAGCAGGGACCAGTCGGTGACGACGCGGACCGCGCCTCCCCTGGCCCAGGCGTCGTGCTGGTCGGTGTGGTGGGGGCTGTCAGGGGACCCGCTGACACCGAGAGGTACGACCCAACGGCTGTTGTCGCGGTCGGCCAGATCCCAGGCGTAGCGCGCGACCGAGCCCCGGACGGTCACGATGGTGCCCGGGATCCAGGCGTTGCAGCGGACCGTGTCGGTGTCGCCGGGCAATGGGGTGGCGGGAGCGGTCCGGGTGTGCGGGAGGTCGAACTGCTCCAGCGCGTGCAGCGGCCAGAAGCGGTGTTCCTCCGGCCAGGGCGTCGGCTCGCTGTCGACGTCGCGTACGGCCTTCGCCGCGTCGGCGACGAGCGCTCGCGGGTCCAGACCGAAGGGCTTCTCCGCGGCCAGGATGATGTGCAGCGCGCCGGCCACTCGGGCGGACAGACTGAACCACGGCTCATAGAGAGGCCCGTGCTCCGACGGCTCCCGCAGCGGCGCGAGGACTGGTGCCGCGCAGATCCGGTCGACGACCTCGGCGCGCAGCGCGGCGTACCAGGCCGCGCCCAGCGAGCCGTCCATCGCGCCGTCCCACTCGGCCAATGCCTGCGGCCGCAGCTCGGCCGGGACCAGCGCGAGCAGCGGCACGCCCGCGGTCTGGGTGGTGTCGGCGAGCACCGCCACCGCCTGCTCCGCGTCGAGGGGGCCGGCTTCGTCGAGGAGCTGGCCGATCCGGTGCGCCCGGAACGGCGGCGCGAAACCGGCCGCGAGCACGTCGAACTCCGGCATGCACCGGTCGTTGGCGGTCACGACGGAACCATCCGCCGGGGCCGTACGCCGCGGGAGCGGGTCGACCCAGCCGGTCCACTCCCCCGCCTCGTCGCGCAGCGGCACCCGGCCGCCGACGGTGTGGACGACGTCGCCCGCCACGTCGGCGATCACCCAGTTGTTGACCGGCTCGACCCAGTGCTCCACCGCGGCCTCGACATCGGCGACCGAGCGGGCCCGCAGCAGCGGCAGCAGCGCCCCGAAGCCGAGGTCACCGAGCTCGTGGCCGGGCGTGCGCAGCACCTGTCCCCAGCCCTCGTCAGAACCGCCGAGGACCACCGGTCCACGGTCGGTCTCCAGCACCTCGACCTCGACCGGCTCCTGGTCGCGGACGAGCACCGTCTCCACGCTCCGCCGCACCACATCGCTGCCCGAACGCAGATCGACGCGGTAGAGATCCTGGTAGTCGGCCATCGCGTTGGTGATCCCCCACGCGACCTGACCGGCGTGCGCGAAGTGCTGCACGCCGGGTACGCCGGGAAAGGTCATCCCGACCACGTCGAAGGCGTCATCGGGATCGGTGCAGGCCAGCCGCACCTGAAGATAGACGTTGGGCGCCTCGAAGACCCGGTGCGGATCACCAGCGACGATCGGCGCGCCGGACCGGGTGCGGCCACCGCCGACGGCGTACGCGTTGGAGCCGCCGGACAGTCCCCCGGTCAACCCTTCGGTACGGAACAGCTCGGCATCGGTCCCGAGCACCCGCGCCGCTCGGGCGCCGAAGAGCTTGGACGGGAACGAACCGAAGAGGATCTGCTGCACCCAAAAGACCGCCAGCGGCGTCCACGGCTGCCACGTCCCCGGCGCGGGCCCGAGCCCGTCGGGCCCGTCGAGCTCCGGCGAGGAGGCCCCCTCCAGACCGGAGCGGACCCCCTCGACGTACGCCGTCAGGAACCCCTGCGTCTCCTCGTCGAGCCGCGCATAGGCCGCCTGCGCCACCGCCGCCAGCCGGGCACGGCGGGCGAAGGCATCCCACTCGAGCCCGGCCGGGCCGAGCAGCTCGGCGGTACGGCCCTCGCCGCGCAGCCGCTCGATCTCGAGCTGCCACGCGCGGTCCCGCGCAGTGGCCCAGCCCTGCAGCCGGGCCACCTCGGCGAGCGAGGCACCCCGCACATGCGGGATGCCCCACTCGTCCCGAAGGAGAACGCTCATGCCGCCACATCCGTAGCGCAAGCGCCAGAGTACGGACGCGGCGGCATGTTGACTCCATGACTCGCTCGCTCGCGCTCGCTCATGCGATCGGGTTGGCCAGCGTGCCGGCGAACATGAGCGACTCGGCCTGGTCGGTGATGTCGACCATCTGCAGCGTGTTGCGCAACTGGAGCCGGTTCAGGCACGAGTGACGGAAGCGCGGACGGAGGAAGTCGTAGCGCGCGACCGCATCGGCCAGCTCCGGGTGGTCGGCGGCGTGGTCGACGATGCAGGCTCGCGTCTCGGCCCAGAACTCTGTCTCCGGCAGCACCCCCTCATCATCGAGGATCGCGGCGACGTAGCGCAGCACCCCGTCGAAGATGTCGGTGTGGACGGCCAGCGCCTTGACGTCGTCGGGGAACTGCCCGCGGATCCGGGAGACCTCCTTCGGCAGCGGCAGGTCACCCATCACCGCCACCTCCTCGCCGATGTCCTTCATGAACATCCGCACCGGGACGTGGTCGCGCAGCACCATCACCAGGTTCTCGCCGTGCGGCATGAACGCCAGGTCGTACGCCAGCAGGCAGTGCACCAGCGGCCGCAGGTAGGCGTCGAGGTAGCTGCGCACCCACTCCCGGGCGGGCAGCCCGGAGGCGCGGATCAGCTCGGCAGCGTACGAGGCGCCGGAGGCGTCGCGGTGGAGCAGCGCCGCCATCGTCGCGCACCGCTCCCCCTCGGAGAGGCGCGGCACCGGCGACTCCCGCCACAGCGCGGCGATCATCTTCCGGTAGGGCGACGGGCTCGGCAGGGCGTGGAAGATGTCGCCGGTCCAGCCGATCGAGGCGAGCTCGCGCAGCACGCCGAATCCGCGCTCCTTAAGCTCCGCATCGCCCTCCACCAGGTCGGCGACCCAGTCGTTGATGACCGGGGTCGCCGCCATGTAGGCCGGCGAGAGCCCCCGCATGAAGCCCATGTTCTGGATCGACAGCGCGGTCTTGACGTAGTGCCGCTCGGGACGGCTCGTGTTGAAGTACGTCCGGATCGACTGCTGCGGGCGGTGGGCGTCCTCACCTTCGCCGATCAGCACCAGCCGGCGCGCGGCGACGTCGGCGGCGAAGGTGACCGCCAGCTTGTGGCGCCACTGCCACGGGTGGACGGGCAGGTAGCGGAACCCGTCCGGGTCGAGCCCGAGCCCGCGCAGCTTCGACGCGAACCGGGCCAGCGTCGCCTCGCCGAGCTCGGCCTCGTAGAGAGCCCGCTCGTCCTCGCCGCGGCCCAGGGCCAGGTGGGACTGGTCCCGGGAGACGGCGACCCACAGCAGGCTCAGGTCGTTGCTCGTCTCCGGCGCCCAGCGGGCGTGGTCGTCGATGTCGAAGCCGATCCGGCCGTTGTTGGCGACGAAGGCCGGGTGGCCCTCGCTCATCGCGCCCTCGACGCTCTGGTGGTCGGCGTCGACCAGATCGGCGGCGGTCAGCGTCTGGTGCTCGAGCTTCCAGCAGGCCGAGGCGATCGTGGCCGCCAGCTCCTCCAGGTAGGTCGGCAGCAGCTTCTCCGGAATCCCGAGATCGGGCGCGAACTCGGCGACGAACGCCTGCGCGTCGACCTCGGCCTCCGCACCGTCGGTCCGCCGGACGATCGAGGCCGGGTCGACCACCCAGTGCTCGAGCTGGAAGCGGCGCGCGGCGAAGGTGTAGGTCGAGGACGGCCCCTGCAGCTCCCAGCCCGTGTCGGTGGCCACGGGCGCGATCATCCGCTCGTGGCTGAACTCCGCGATCGCCTTGGCGACCAGGTGGCGGTGCGCGACGCCCAGGTTCTCCGGGCGCAGGTGGGCGGCTGCGTACATCTCCCGGGTGCAGACCGAGAGCATCGCGGTCTTCTCACCGATGCTGATCTCGCGCAGCTCGACGAAGCCCGCCTCGGTGTTCTTCCGGCGGATCGCCTCGTTGCGTACGTCCGGCTCGACCACCACACGACGCACGCCGGGGTCCGCGAAGCAGTGCCGCATGACCGCCCGGAAGACCTGGGTCGTGAAGCCGGAGACGGGCTCGCCCGACGTCGGTGCGACCAGGACGTGCATGCCCAGGTCACCGGGAGCCAGGTCGGGCACGTGGGTGATCCCAGCGAGCTCGCTGTGGGCGGGGTCGTAGGTCTCGACCAAGAACACCGGCACGCCGTCGACCCGGCCCAGCCAGGCGTCGTGGTGCGGGTGGCCGGCGATGCGCGCGTACTCCGCGGCGACGTCCTCCAAGGTGGCGTCCAGCATCATCCAGTACGCCGAGCGCGGGTGGGTCACCCAGGAGTGGACGGTGGCGAGGTGGGCCTCGATCTCGAGCGGCTCGATCGTGATCCTCATCGGTTCTCCTCCGTAGGCTGAATCTTGAAGCGGTCCGGCACGCCGAACTCCTGGAAGGCGACCCGCTTCTCGACCGGGTACGGCTCCCGGCCGAGGATGGCGGCGAGGATCACCGAGCTGCGGTAGGCGCCCATGCCGAGGTCGGGGGCGACGAAGCCGTGGGTGTGCTCCTCGCCGTTCTGCACCCAGATCTCCCGGTCGGCGGTGTCGACCGAGAAGGTCGAGCTGGCGGCGTAGCGCCCCTGTTCGTCCAGGCGGAGCCGGTCGCGGACGGGCTCGAGGAAGGCCGGGATGCCGGCGCGGTAGCCGGTGGCGAGGACGAGCGCCTCGGTCGCCATCTCGTAGTCCTCCTCCTGCTCCACGTGGTGTAGCGCGAGGTGGTAGCCGTCCTCGGTGCGGGTCACGCCGCGTACCTCGGTGTTGGTCAGCAGCGTGGTCTCGGCCGCCTCGGTGACGGACCGGGTGTAGAGCGCCTCGTGGATCGCGTCGATCGTGTCGCCCGAGATGCCCTTGTAGAGGCTCTGCTGAGCCTTCAGCAGCCGCTCGCGCTTCTCGCTGGGCAGCGCCTGGAAGTAGGCGGAGTACTCCGGGGAGGTCAGCTCGAGGGTGAGCTTGGTGTACTCCATCGAGAAGAACCGCGGGCTGCGGGTCAGCCAGGCCAGCTGGTAGTCGTGGTCGGGCTGGGCGGTCAGCAGGTCGAGGTAGACCTCGGCGGCCGACTGGCCGCTGCCGACGACGGTGATGCTGCGCCGGCTGACGAGCTCGTTCTTGCGGGCCAGGTACTCGGCGCTGTGCAGCGCCGGCCCCTCCGCGGCCACGGCCTCGGCCGCACACTCCGGGACGCGTGGGGTCGTCCCGGTTCCGAGCACCAGCCGCCTGGTCCGGTGGGTCTCGCCGGAGGCGGTGGTGACGACGTACGTCTCGCCGTCGTGCTCCACGGAGGTCACCTGCTGCCCGAAGCGCACCGAGTCGAGCCGCTCGGCGACCCACTGGCAGTACTGGTTGTACTCACGCCGGTGGGGCAGGAAGTTCTCGCGGATGTAGAACGGGTAGATCCGGCCGGTCTGCTTGAGGAAGTTGAGGAAGCTGAACCGCGAGGTCGGGTCGGCCATCGTCACCAGGTCGGCGAGGAACGGCACCTGCAGGGTGGCCTCGTCGAGCATCATCCCGGGGTGCCAGTCGAACCGGTCGCGGCCCTCGAGGAAGAGGCAGTCGAGCTCGTCGATCGGGTCGGCGAGGGCGGCCAGGCCGAGGTTGAACGGGCCGAGCCCG
The DNA here is from genome assembly GCF_040639295.1 of Nocardioides sp. NPDC023903. Taxonomy (NCBI): domain Bacteria; kingdom Bacillati; phylum Actinomycetota; class Actinomycetes; order Propionibacteriales; family Nocardioidaceae; genus Nocardioides; species Nocardioides sp. NPDC023903. The sequence continues at coordinate 21,995 of NZ_JBEZZS010000031.1, forward strand.
ATGCCGATCAGGTCGTGGACAGTCGTGGTCATCGGGCGACCTCCGGAACGGCACGGCCCAGCGTACGAACCTGCTCGATGATGTCGAGTACGTCCTGCACGGAGGCCTTGGGGTTGAGCAGGGTGAGCTTGAGGAACTGGCGGCCGTCGACCTTGGTCGCGGCTACGACGCCGCGGCCGCCGCGCCACATCTCGGCTCGGATGCGGCGGTTGAGGTCGCCCAGAGCGTCCTCGTCCAGGTGCGGGTCGACGTAGCGGAAGACGACCGTGGAGAGCTGGGAGGGCGTGATGACCTCGATGTCGGGCTGCACGCTGAGGATGTCGTAGACCTCGCGCGCCAGGTCGATGACGGTCTCCAGGTAGGCGCCGATCTGGTCGGGGCCCATCGTGCGCAGCGTCAGCCACAGCTTGAGCGCGTCGAAGCGGCGGGTGGTCTGCAGGGACTTGTCGACCTGGTTGGGGTTCTCCGACTCCCGCGGGTTGAGGTAGTCGGCGTACCAGGAGGCGTGCTGCATGGTCGCCAGGTCGCGGACCAGCAGGGCGCTGGAGGAGACCGGCTGAAACCAGGTCTTGTGGTAGTCGATCGTGATCGAGTTCGACCGCTCGATGCCGTCGAGCAGGTGGCGATACTTCGGCGAGGCGAGCAGCCCACCGCCGTACGCCGCGTCGACGTGGAACCAGACGTTGAAGTCCTGGCAGGCGTCGGCGATGGCGTGGAGCGGGTCGATGACGCCGAAGTCGGTGGTGCCGGCGGTGGCCACGACCGCGGCCGGGACGAGGCCGTCGACGACGCACTCGTCGAGCGCCTCGCGCAGCGCGACGACGTCCATCCGGTGCTCGGCGTCGGTCGGGATCGCGATCGCGGCCGCGTCGCCCATACCGAGGAGGCGGGCCGACTTGGCGATGGAGAAGTGGCTGTCCGCGGAGGTCAGGAAGCGCAGCCGGTCCAGAGGTACGCCGCGGCGCTCCGCCTCACCACGGGCCAGGAGCAGCGCCTGCAGGTTGGACTGGCTGCCGCCGCTGGTGAAGATGCCGTCGCGGGTCGCCTCCGGGTAACCGGCGCGCGCCGCGGTCCAGTCGATGAGACGACGTTCCATGAACGTACCGCCCACGGACTGGTCGAAGGTGTCCATCGAGGTGTTGACGGCCGCGATCAGCAGCTCCCCGACGAGGGAGGGGATCACGACCGGGCAGTTGAGGTGCGCGGCGTAGGAAGGGTCGTGGAACCAGACCGCGTCCTGGAGCCACAGCTTGCTGACCTCGGCCAGCGCCGCGGCGCCGTCTACGAGGGGGTTGTCCAGGTCGACCTCGGCGACCGGTCCTGCGGCCGCCTCGGGCGAGATCCCGGTGGTGGGACCCTCCAGAGTGGCGAGCTGGTCGACGAGCAGCCGGATTGCTTCGGTGATGCCGCTGGTGTACTCACGAGCATTGTCGGGGTGGAACAGATGCTCCAAGTGCGGTGCGCTCACTGGTCTCCTTCGACACGGGGGGATTAGGTTAGGCGAACCTAAGTGAGGCTACCCTAAACGCGTCCCCGCCAGACAGGTGGGCCAGAGAGAGGACGATCACACCCGTGCCGCACTCCCCCACCCAGGCCACTCGCGTGCTCGCAGGCTTCGCCTTCGCCTCCCTGGGCAACGGCCTGACCCTTCCGTTCCTCTACGTCTACATGGCCCAGGTCCAGGACCTCGGGTCGTCGACCGCCGGCTGGATGTTCGCCTGGATGGGTCTGGTCGGCCTTGCGGCCGCCCCCGGCGTCGGAGCGCTCCTCGACCGCTTCGGGCCTCGCGCCGTCCTGCTCGGCGCGCTGATCGTGGAGGCCGTCTCGATCGGGTCGCTCGGCTTCGTCGACGGGACCGTGCCGACGATGGCGGTCCTGGCCGGCGTGGTCGTGGGCGCCTCTCCCCTGTGGCCCGGCACGACGACCCTGCTGGCCGGGATGGTTCCTGCCAGCGACCGCGAGCGGGCGTACGGCTTCGCCTTCCTGGGGCTGAACGTGGGCATCGGCGTGGGTGGCCTGGTCAGCGCGTTCCTCATCGACGTCGAGCGTCCGGAGACCTTCCAGGTGCTCTACCTGTGCGACGCCGTCGCCTATCTGGCCTACGCCGCGGTGCTGGCGTTCCTGGTCCGCTCCCCCGCTCGAGCCAGCGAGGACGAGGCCGACGACGGTGGGTCCTGGGGCGAGGTGCTGCGGGACCGGCGGGCGGTGGCCCTGGTCGGCTGCGGCGTGCTCGCGGTGACGTTCGGCTACGGGCAGCTCGAGGCCGGTGCGACCGCCTATGCCGTGGACGTGGCCGGGGTGCCGGCGACCGCGCTCGGCTGGGCCTTCGCCGCCAACGCTGCCGTGATCGTCTGCGGGCAGGTGATCCTGCTGCGGCTCACCTCCGGGTGGCGGCGTACGACCGCGCTGGCCTGCGCCGTGCTGACCTGGTCGCTGGCCTGGACCGTGCTCGCGGCCGCTGACCTGATGCCCGTCGCCGGCGCCGTGGCGGCCGTCGTGATCGGCCTGGCGATCTTCGGCCTCGGCGAGACGCTGTGGGCGCCGATCGTGACCGGCCTGGCCAACACCATCGCCCCCGACCACCTGCGCGGCCGCTACAACGCGTCCCTCGGTCTCACCCTGACCCTCGGCCAGATCCTCGGACCGGCGCTGACCGGTTCCCTGATCGGCAGCGGCCTCGGCCATCTGTGGGCGGTCGTCGTGATCGGCGGAACCCTCACCGCGGGCCTGGTGCTGACCCGGCTCCGATTCCTGCTCACCGCGGAAGAGGACGGTGCCCCGGAGGCCGAGAGCCTCCGGGAACCGGTCGAGGTGGCCGCCGACTAACGCCTCGCGTCGTAGCCGAGCCGCCCGCGCGTGGCGATGATGACGATGGCCGCGCCGATCCCCGCGGCGAGCAGCACCGCGAGCTGGAACCGGTCGGCGTCGACGCCCGGAAAGAGCTCGGTGGAGGCCACCGAGGCGTAGTTGTTGACGCTGGTGTGCAGGAGCATCGCCAGCGGCAGGCTCTGCCCGGTGCGGTTGAAGACCCAGGTCATCACAATCCCGAAGGTGACGCAGAAGGCCGCGAAGACGAGCGGCGCGTACCAGCGCACGTCCGGCCAGCCGGCCCAGTCGGTCAGGAAGAGCGGCATGTGCCACAGCGCCCAGATCGGGCCGAGCACGAACGAGGAGCCGAGCGGTCCGACCTTCCGCTGCAGCCGGGGCAGGGCGAAGTCGCGCCAGCCCGGCTCCTCGGCGAGGCCGGTGGTGATCATCTGCAGGATGAGGCCCGGGACGTACGCCACCAGCACGAACAGCCACGCCTGCGACGGCGCCGCCATCTGCCCACCGACGGCCTGGGTCGCGATGATGATCGTGGCCGGCACGCCGATCAGGATTCCGGCGTACCAACGCCAGCTCGCCCGCCAGCGCCACATCCCGACCACCCAGGCCCGCAGGCCCGCCCGGCCGCCGACGATCCCGGTGACCAGCGCGGCGCTGCCGATCGGGCCGAGATACGCCCCCGGAAGCATCCCGAGGAGCTGGCCGCCGATCATGCCGCCGGGGAAGGTGAGGTCCCAGACGCCGAGGCCGCTGTTGGACAGGACGTACGGTGTCCAGGCGAGCCAGCTCGCCGCGAGGGCGAGCACGAAGAAGGTGGAGAGCTGGTGACGGCGTACGAATCCTCGTAGGCCTTGGTCCGGTTCGGTCACCGGCTGGGCCACTGGCTGGGTCGTGGTCATGGTCGTTCCCTTTCGGCGGGGGTCGCTTTCCTGGCGGACCTGAACCTATGAACGGGACCGAACCGGTCGCGCCTGGCAAAAGAGCGAACCTTCGCACTTGCATCGAAAGATGCTGGCGACCGGGACCGGTTGCGGAAAGGATGATGGCGTGAGCGACGAGACGACCCGAATGGTGCCGCGACTGATCCCTCCCGTGGTGGTCTGGCTGGTCACCACCGCGCTGCTGGTCGCCGCGCCGAGCCTCGACTCGGCCGACGCCGAGATCGGCGGGAGCCCTGCGCTCGGCAGCGGTGGCTGGTGGGTCGCGCTGGTGGTGCTCACCGCTCAGGCGGCGGTGCTCCTCGAGCGGCGCTCGCGGCCGTTGGCGGTGCTGCTGGTCGTGGCCGCCGCCTCGGTCGTGCTGGCGATCAGCGGCGCAGGCGACGCCACCAGCCTCGCCTCGGCGGCCGTGCTGGTCGCGGTGTGGTCGGCCGTGACCTCGGTGTCCCTCCCCCGCCGGGCCCAGCCACTCGCTGGGGCGCTGACCGGCGCCGGGCTGCTGGTCGCGCTCGGCACCTGCCTGAGCCAGACGAGCATCGGCCTCCCGGTCGGCACCGCGGTCCTGGCCGGCCTCGTCCAGGGTGCGGGCGTGATCGCCGCTCCGGCGCTGCTCGCGGCCACCGTGCGCGCACGTCGCGACGCGCGGTCGGCCCGTACCGACCTCGCGGACGCCGTCGACCGCGAGCAGTCCGCCCAGATCGCCGCGGCGATCGCGGAGGAGCGTACGGCGATGGCCCGCGAGCTCCACGACATCGCCGCCCACCACCTGACCGGCATCGCGGTGATGACCGGCGCGGTCGAGCGGCAGATCGACACCGACCCGGCGGGCGCGAAGGAGTCCGTACGCCAGGTCCGCACCCAGAGCACCGCGATGCTGCGCGAGCTGCGTGGGCTGGTCACGCTGCTGCGGAGCCCGGGGCAGGCCGAGGAGGCGAGCGGGCACGAGCGGCTGTCCGAACTGGCCTCGCTGGTCGAGGATGCCCGTCGTACCGGGCTCGAAGTGTCGCTCTCCACCCTGGGGGCAGACTCCGTCACCGAGACCGTCGGGCCGCTCGCCCAGCTCTCCGCCTATCGCACCGTGCAGGAGTGCCTCGCCAACGCCGCCCGGCACGCGCCGGGGGCCCGATGCGAGGTGGTCCTGGACGCCCGGGATCCGGCCGAGGTGGTGGTGACGGTGCGCAACGGACCGCCGGCGGTCACGCCCGTTGGGACGCCGCGCCGGCGGGGACTGGGTCTGGTCGGCATGCAGGAGCGCGCCGACCTGACCGACTCGACCCTCGAGGCCGGACCGACCACAGAGGGCGGCTGGCAGACGCGGCTGCGGATCCCCGCCGCCGCGACAGCGGAGGTGGCCGGATGATCAGGGTCGTGGTCGCCGACGACCAGCCGCTGGTGCGTGCCGGGCTGCGTACGCTGCTGGAGACCGAGCCCGACATCGAGGTCGTCGCGGTGGCCGAGGACGGCGCAGAAGCGGTCGAACGGGCGCTTGCGCTGCGGCCCGACGTGGTCTGCATGGACATCCGAATGCCCGGCCGTGACGGCATCAGCGCCACCCGCGAGCTCTGCGGTCCCGACGTCGCCGAGCCGATCCCGGTGCTCGTCCTGACCACCTTCGACATCGACGACTACGTCTTCGGCGCCCTCGAGGCCGGCGCCTCCGGCTTCCTCCTCAAGGACGCCGACCCCGATGCCATCGTCGCCGCCGTACGCTCCGTCGCTGCCGGCCACGGCACCCTCGACACCTCGCTGACCCGCCGCGTTCTCCGCGAGATCGTCACCCGGAGACGTACGCAGCCCGTGACCGCCGCCCGCGCCAGCGAGGTCCTCACCACGCGCGAGCTCGACATCCTGCTCCATCTGGCCGAGGGCATGTCCAACGAGGAGATCGCCCAGGCGCTCGTCCTCGAGGTCTCCACGGTCAAGTCCCACCTGGCCCGGATGATGCCGAAGCTCGGCGTGAAGTCGCGCCTCCAGGCCGCCGTGTGGGCGTACCAGTCGGGACTCGTCGAGACCTGAGGGGCCGCGTCAGATCAGGCCGGTCTCCTGCGCGACGTGGATGGCGCGGGAGCGGCTGTCGACGTCGAGCTTGGTGAAGATGTGCGCGAGGTGGCTCTTCACGGTGGCCTCGGTGACGAAGAGCGTGCGCGCGATCTCCTTGTTGGTCGCGCCTCTGGCGAGGTGTCGGAGCACCTCGATCTCGCGATCGGTGAGCCGGGGCAGCGGGCTGCGCATGCCCTTGAGCACCCGGGTGGCCAGGTCCGGAGCAAGGACCATGTCGCCGGCGGCGGCCCGGTGGATGCCCTGGACGATGAGCTCAGGGTCGACGTCCTTGAGCAGGTAGCCGGCGGCACCCGCCTCGATCGCACCGAGCACCTCGGCGTCGCGGTCGAAGGTGGTCAGGATCAGCACGGCGGGCGCCGGATCGAGGGCGCGCAGCGCAACCGTGGTCCGGATGCCGTCGATCCCGCTCCCCAGACGCAGGTCGCACAGCACGACGTCGGGACGGAGGTGGCCGGCGAGGAGGATCGCCTCTTCGCCGGTGGCGGCCTCGCCGACGACCGTCAGCGCGTCGCCCGCCTCGATCACGGCGCGCAGCCCGCTGCGTACGACCGGGTGGTCGTCGACGAGGAGCACCGTGGTCATCGTGACCCCTCGATGTGGATCGGAAGATGTGCGGAGACAGCGGTGCCCTCACCGGGCGTGCTCTCCACGTCGAGTCCACCTCCGAGCTCGCGAAGACGGGCACGCATGAAACGCAGGCCATAGCTGGACGAGCCGGCATCGGCGTCCTGCTCCCAGGCGGCGACATCGAACCCGTCGCCATCATCGCTGATGTCCAGGCGCACCGAGTCACCGTCGTCGATCAGCGTGAGGACGACCCGGGTCGCCCCGGCGTGGAGGCGTACGTTGGAGAGGGCCGACTGAGCGGTGCGGAGCAGCGCGACCTCGACCTCGGTGCGCAGCAGCGGGAGCGTGTCGTCGACATGGAGCTCGACGTGCAGCCCGGCCTCGTCCTTCGTGCGGTCGAGCATGCGCCGAAGCGCGGAGGCGAGGGCGGCGTCCTCGAGCTCGGCCGGTGCCAGGGCCTCGACGATCCGGCGTACGTCCGCGAGGCTGTCGCCCGCCAGCGCCTCGACCTGTGCGAAGGTGCGCGAGGACTCGGGGTCCGTGGTGCGGTTGCCGCCGGCGTGGGTGAGGAGCCGGATCGAGGAGAGCGCCTGCGCGATAGTGTCGTGGATGTCTCGGGAGATCCGGGTGCGTTCGGCGATGGCTCCGGAGTGGCGCTGGGCGAGCAGGAGCTCGTCCTGCAGCTCGGCCATCTCCTGCTGGGCCTTCCGCAGGGACGTCACGAGCCGTTCTCGCTCGGCGGCGTCGCGGAGGAGCTGCAGGTATCCGCGGGAGATGCCGAACGCGAAGATCCCGCCGATGAGCGGTCCGAAGACGTCCGCGTAGCTGGTCGTGCCACGGTGCAGGATCGGGGCGACGATCACCACCACGAGGATCGCCGCCGAGAAGACCAGGCCCCAGCGCAGCGGCAGCAGGTGGCCGGCGAGCAGCCACAGCAGGAACGCGAGCCAGACGAACTCGTCCGAGACCGCGACCGCGGCGACCCAGATCAGCGCGAAGCCGAGCAGCCACCACACCGGGAGACGCGGCGAGCTAGTCCTGACCGGCAGGATCGTGCCGGCGGTGTGCCACCCGAGGATCGCCAGCCCCGAGACGATCGCGGCAGGAAGCGGCACCCCGTCGCCAATCGCCCTGCTGACGCCGATCGCCGTCAGCACGACCGCGATGACGTGCTGCCCGATCTCCATCGCCCGCACCGTCGAGGCGGCCGGGGCCTGACGCGAGACGCCGGGCTGCCGCAACGGCGCGTGTACGACACTCATGTGCTCGATTCTCCCCCGGCCCGCAGTCGTCCCGGCCACCAGATGCGGTCGCCCACCAGGGCGAAGATCGCCGGCACGATCACCGTACGCACCACCAGGGTGTCCACGAGCACGCCCACACCGACGATCAGGCCCAGCTGTCCGAGAGTGACCAGCGGCAGCACACCGAGGGCGGCGAAGACCCCGGCGAGGACGATGCCGGCGCTGGTGATCACGCCGCCGGTGTGGGCGACCGCCTCGACCACGCCCTTTCGGGTGCCGAGTTGCGCCGCCTCGGCGCGGGCCCGATGGACGAGGAAGATCGTGTAGTCGATTCCGAGCGCGACCAGGAACAGGAACGCCAGGATCGGCACCTGCAGGTCGAGCGCCTGCTGGTCGAAGAGGACGCGGCTCAGCCATGCGCCGGCGCCGATCGCGGCGACTGCGCTGGCGAGATTGACCAGGAGCAGCAGTCCGGGTGCCACCAGCGAACGCAGCAGGACCAGGAGCACGAGGAAGCTCACCGCGAGCACCAGCGGCGCGATCAGCAGCAGATCGTCCTCGCTCCCCTCGGCGGCATCCAGCTCGGTCGCGACCGCACCGCCGACGAGAGCATCCGCGATCGGGTGGACCGCTTCCCGCAGGTCGGCGATCTGGTCGAGACTGCGCTCGGTGCCCGGCGAGTAGTCGCTGGTCACCATGATCTTCGTCAAGGAGCCGTCGTCGGTCACCCCGGCCGTCTGGGCACGCACCACGCCCTCCACGTCACTCGCGGCCGAGGCCACCTCGGCGGCCGCCTTGGTTTCGGCGAGGATGTAGATCGGCTGGGCCTCACCCGGCGGGAAGTGCGCCGAGAGCGTCTCGAGACCGGCAGCCGATTCGGACTGCACCCGGAACTTCTCGATCTGATCGAGCCCGACCGACGTACTGGAGAGGCCGGATGCCATCACCGCGAGCAGCACGAGCCCGCCCAGCAGGCTCGCCACCGGACGCTTCACCACCCGTGACGCGACCGCGCGCCACGTCCGTCCCTGCTCACGTGACTCACCCGGGCGCGGGACGAACGGCCAGAACAGGCGCCGCCCGCACACCGCCAGGGCCGGCGGCAGCACGAACAGCACCGCGACGACGGCGATCAGCAGACCGATCGCCGCCGGAACCCCCAGCCCCCGGGTCATCGGGATCGTGGCCAGGACCAGCGTCAGCAGCGCGAGCACCACCGTCAGGTTGGAGGCGAGGATCGCGAGCACCGTCCTCCGCCAGGCCGTGCTCAGCGCCAGCCGGTCGTCCTCGGTCCGCTGCAGCTCCTCCCGGTATCGCGAGATCAACAGCAGCGCGTAGTTGGTCCCCGCGCCGAACACGAGGACGCTGACGACGCCGGCGTCGAACCCGAAGTCCCAAAGAGCTCCCGCCGCCGCGGTGACGCGCCCGGCGAGCGCGTCGGCGAGGGCGACCACGATCAGGGGGATCAGCCACAGCACCGGCGAGCGGTAGGTGATGATCAGCAGCACCGCCACGATCAGGACCGTCACCAGCAGCAGCGTGAGGTCGGCGCCGTCGAAGGCAGCGGCCGCATCGGCCCCGAATGCCGGCCCGCCCGTCACCTGCAGGGTGAGCCCGTCGGGCGTCTGCGTCGCGATGTCGGTACGCAGCGCCTTGACCACCCCCGCCGTCTCGGCGTTGTCGGCGCCGACCGTGATCGGCAGGGCGAGAGCCGCTGCCTTCCCGTCCTCGCTGACCATCGGACCGGCGGAGCCCGGCGCGGCCTGCGCACCGACCAGGACGCCGAGCCGCTCGAGACCGTCGAGATCGCCGCCGGATAGAGCACCCTCGTCGTCCCGGGAAGCGACGACGAGCACGGACTGCCGATCCGCACCGGGGAACTCCGCCAGCAGCTCGCCCACCCGCGTCGACTCCGAGGCCGCCGGCGCCTGCCCGGTCTGCGCCGGGGCCTCCGCCCCGGCGAAGGCCCCGAAGAGCACCCCCATCACGACCACGGCGACACCGAGCGCCACCCAAGCACCACGGCGCGAGGTCAACCTGTCTGCGACATGCGGACGAGCACCCGACCGCGTACGAACCAGAGAATCTGCCATGCCGACAACTCCACCAGCGGCGTCGTCTCAGATCATCGCGAACGAGACTGAGGCAGGAATCATCCAAAAGGACGATGCCCGCTGCCCGGAAGACCCTCCAGGACCGTTGTCAGCGTCGGCCCAGACCCGCACGCACTCGCTCTTCGTCCGTCGATGCCGAACCGACGGCGATTACGTTCAGGCCTGGTCGCCCTCCCAGACGAGCGGTTCACGAATCCGGAGTGGGGCGGTGAACCCGACGCGGCGCACGGGGTCGAACTCGGTCTCGGTCGCGGAGTCGTCGGTGTGGACCCGGTCTGGGCCACCGGAGTGGCTGACCGAGGTCTCGGGAAGGGCAACGTCGTGGTGGAGGACCTCAACGGTTCCGTCGAAGTAGCCCCGTGGCGAGGCGTCCTGTCGTCCGGCGATGTTCCGACCTGCCATGCAGGCCATGATGGCACCGCGCGATCCGGCGGCGCACGGATTTCACGCAGGAAGCCCCCCGCGGCTCACCCGCCCAGGGGCCGCAGACCGATCTCGGTGAGTCGCCGGCCTCGACGCCGGAGCAGGTCCTGGAAGGCGGCCGCGAGCGTCGACGGACGGCGGTCGAGCCAGCAGGCGCCGATGTGACGTACGGCCTCCGGATTCGTCAACGGCACCTCGACACAGCCCGCGGCCCCGTGCGGGTCCCGGGGTGCCAGGCTCACACCGAGCCCGGCCGAGACGAGTCCTCGGAGCGTGGCGAGGTCGTCGCCCTCGAAGCCGATCGTGGGCGTGACGCCGCTGGCCTGAGCCAGACCCTCGAGCAGCGTACGCATCCCATAGCCGCGCTTCATGCAGATGAACGTCTCCGCGGCGGCCTCCTCGAAGCTCACCCGGGCACGTGTCGACAGCCGGTGCCCGGTCGGTACGACCAGGACCAGGGGCTCGGTGTGCAGCCGCCACTGGCGCATGCCGGAGCCCTCCTCGAGCGGCGAGATCAGCGCGACCTCGGCGGTGCCGTCGACAACCGCCTCCAGGCACCGCGGACGCGAGGTCTGGATCAGGTCGACGGACGTGCCCGGATACTCCTGGAGAAACGCCTTGACCAGCGCCGGCACGACACGCTCGCCGAGCGTGCTCTGGAACGCGAGGGCGATCCGTCCGCGGGCGCCTGACTCCTGGGCCTGCACCGCCTCGATGCCCGCAGTGGCCGCCGCGACCGCGGCGGCGGCGTGCGGGGCCAGCGCCTCCCCCGCCCTGGTGAGCCGCAGACCTCGCCCGTGCCGCTCGACCACGTCGACGCCGAGCTCGCGACCGAGGCGCGCGAGCATGCGGCTCACCGTGGGCTGCGGCATCTGCAGCAGATCGGCGGCGGCAAGCGTCTGACCCGTCTCGGCCAGGGCGGCGAGCGCCGGGAGCATCGGCAGGACGTTTCGTGCGGTTGCATCCACAGCCAACATCGTATGCGGATCAGCATTCTTTGCGCATCACTGATGCATTGGACGCACGGTTTCTGGCTCCTTAGCGTGACGAGGGTGAGCGAGCAGGCTGCGACCGACCCGGGACATCGACGCGTGCTGGTCGCGCTGGTCGCGATCGGGATGACGACGTTCGTACAGCTCTACTATCCCCAGGCGCTGATCCCGGCGATCAGCCGTGACTTCGCGGTCGATGCCTCGCAGGCCGCCCTGACCGTCTCCGGCGCGACGATCGGGCTCGCCGTCGCCGCGCTCGGATGGTCGTGGATCGCCGGCCGGATCGGCCGAGCCAGGGCGATGACGATCGCCATCGTCGCCGCGGCGGCCATCGGGCTGGTCCTCCCGCTCGTGACCTCGTTCCCCGTCCTCGTCCTCCTCCGCGTCGCACAGGGCATCGCCCTGGGCGGCACCCCGGCGCTCGCCCTCGCCTACCTCGCCGAGCAGGTCAGCCGACGCGACGCGATGGCCGCGGGCGCGACGTACATCTCCGGCACCGTCGTCGGCGGCCTCGTCGGACGGCTGATCGCCGCGCCGATCGCCGACGTGAGCGACTGGCGCGTCGCGGCTCTCGTGGCCGGAGTCGTCAGCGCCCTCGGCGCTGCCATCGCGGTCACCACCCTGCCTCGCGAGCGCCCACGCCCGGCGAAAGCACGGCCGCGGCCCATCGGCGTGTGGCCAGGGATGGTCGCCAACCTCACCAACCCCGGCCAGCTAGCGCTCTACGCACAGGCGTTTCTCCTCATGGGCGCGCAGGTGGCGGTCTTCAACTACCTCGGCTACCGACTCGAGCTGGAGCCGTTCGACCTGCCACCAGCGCTGACCGCGGTGATCTTCCTGGCCAGCCTCTCCGGTGCCGTCTCGGCCCGGCTCGCAGCCACGCTCGCCGGACGCTTCGGCCGCAGACGCGTACTCCTCGCCTCATCGCTGACCATGGTCGCCGGAGCCGCGATGACGATCCCCGACCGACTGCCCTCGGTGCTGCTCGGCTTGCTGCTGTTCACGACGGCCTACTTCTCCGCGCACTCGATCGCATCGGGCTGGGTAGGCCCGATGGCAACCAGTGGCATCGCCCAGGCCACCTCTCTCTACACGCTCTTCTACTACGCCGGCTCCAGCCTCTTCGGCTGGCTCGGCGGCCTCGCCTTCGCCGCCGGCTGGACCGGCACCGCATGCATGGTCATCGCGATCACCCTCATCGCGTTCGCCGCCGCCCGCACGCTGCCCCCATCCTCGTCACGGCCAAGAACTGGCTCGAGATGGAGGAGACACGCTGACCTACTTGGCTCGTCGGAGCTGGTGCCGGATGAGAAGCACGATCAGGACGAGCGCGACGGCGAGGCCGGCAAAGAGCGTGGCTGCGACGACGAGGCCGAGCAGCCATTCGGGCACGGGCGGCGTCAACGGCGAGGGCTCGGACATGGGCGGAACGGTAGCCGCTCGGTGGGGTCCAGGTTGCAGTAACGGATGATTGCGTCAAGCAGCTCATCCGTCCGGCGACGATGAGGACGATGACGAAACAGGGTCCTGACCTGGCGAAACAAGGTGGTGGACGCAGAGGGACTCGAACCCCCGACATCCTCCTTGTAAGGGAGGCGCTCTACCAACTGAGCTATGCGTCCGAAGCGCCCCAAGAGTACGCGATCAGGGGCGGGCCAGAGAAACCGGGCCGTAAATGGAAGTTGAGCCGCTGACGTCTCGGGTCATCAGCGGCTCAACAACTCAAGAGTAGATCCCACCCAGGGCATAGGAAAAGGCATGTAACCAGCCTGTTAACGGACCTTTGATGACCCGTAAACTACTTCCCTCACACCGCCGCGTGGAGCTGCCGGAGATGCTCGTCGAGGTCGCGGCCGTCGGCGTTGTCGTTGTGTACGGCCCACCGCACCACGCCCGACTTGTCGATGATGTAGGAGGACCGTCGCGGGGCGCCGGTGCGGTCGTTGAAGACGTCGTAGGCCTGGGTGACCTCACCGTGCGGCCAGAAGTCGGAGAGCACCGAGAAGTTGAGCCGGTCGGTGTCGGCGAACTGCCGCATCGCGTACACCGGGTCGCACGAGATCGCCAGGACCTCGGTGTCGAAGGTGACGAACTCGTCGAGCCGGTCGCGCAGGCCGCTCATCTCGCCGGTGCACACGCCGGAGAAGGCGAACGGGAAGAAGAAGATCGCCACCGCCTTCTTGCCGTGGAAGTCCGAGAGGGTGACGTCGGCGCCGAACTGGTCGCGCAACGTGAAGTCCGGAGCCGGACCACCGATCTCAAGTCCACTCACTGCCCTGCCGCCCTCTCGCCGTTCGATCCCGCCGCCTCGATGTCCCAGGTGGCCAGCTCGCGACGGAGCACCTTGCCGGTCGCGTTGCGCGGCAGAGCGTCGGTCACGACGATCTCGCGCGGCACCTTGAAGCGAGCCAGATTCTCCTTGACCCAGTCCTTCAATGCCGCATCGACGTCGCCGTCGGCGCCAGGAACCAGCACCACGAACCCGCGCAGCCGCTTGCCGAAGTCGGCGTCGTCGACCCCGACACAGGCAGCGTCAGCGACGAGCGGGTGGCGGATGAGGCAGTCCTCGACCTCCTGCGGGAAGACGTTCTCGCCGCCGGAGACGATCATGTCGTCGTCGCGACCCTCGACGTAGAGCCGGCCGTCGGACCCGAACCGCCCGACGTCTCCGGTGGCCATCAGACCGTCGACGACCTCCTTGCCGCCGCCGCTGGTGTAGCCCTCGAAGAGGAGGCCGTTGCCGACGAAGATCCGGCCGGCCTCACCGTCGGGCACCGGGACGCCGTCACCGTCGAGGATCTTCATCTGTGTGCCCCAGGGAATCTTGCCGGCCGAGGTCGGCGCCTCCCGCAGGTCGACGGGGTCGGCGATCGAGGCGTAGGAGACCTCGGTCGAGCCGTAGATGTTGTAGAGGCTGTCGCCGAACCGGTCCATCCACTCCAGCGCGAGATCGCCGGGAAGTGCCGAGCCCGAGGACGCGACGGCCTTCAGCCGGGAAGCGATCCCCTCGAGGTCGTACGCAGCCAGCGTCTCCTCCGGCAGCGACAGGATCCGCTGCATCATGACCGGGATGACCACGAGCGAGTCGGCCTGGTTCTCGGCGAGGGTCGCCAGCGCGTCCTCCGGATCGAACCGGCGGCGCAGGATCATGGTGGTGCCGAGCAGTTCGGCGAAGAGCAGGTGGGCGAGCCCCCAGGTGTGGAAGAGCGGCGCAGCGATGAAGCACCTCCACCCGTCCTTCATCGGCATCCGCGACATCAGCGCGACGGCGGCATCGAACCCAGCCTCCGGACGCGGCGCCGACTTGGGCGCCCCCGTCGTGCCGGAGGTCAGGATCACGATCCGCCCGTGCCTCTTCGGCGGCGACACCGGCCGCGCATCGCCGTGGACCAGCGACTCGAGCGTCGCACCAGGGTCCGATGAGTCGACCCACGCGACCAGTCGCTCGGCCGAGGCCGCCGAGGACAGTAGCCCGGTGAACTCCTCGTCGTGGATGATCAGGGCGGGCTTGTCCCGCTCCAGCACCCCGACGAGCTGCGGACCGGCGAAGGCGGTGTTGAGGTAGAGCACATCGGCGCCCAGCTTCGCGACCGCCAGGGTCGCGTCGACGAAACCGCGGTGGTTGCGGCACATGATCGCGACCCCGTCGCCCTCACCGATCCCCCGGGCCGCCAGGGCCCGGGCGATCGCATTGGAGCGGCGGTCGAGGTCGGCGTACGTCAACGATCCGAGCTCATCGATGAGCGCGGTTCGCCGCGGGTAGCGGTGCGCGAGGCCGATGAATCCTCCGGCCGGCCCGGTGCCCCAGCGCGCGAGCGCCAGACCGGTCCGTGCGAGCCCGAGAGGGTTGACCGGCCGGACGATGCCGGAGCCGGCCAGGATCATCGCCGCGGATCCGGCGGTGCGCGCCTTGGCAGCCGTAGTCGAGAACACCGTTGGAAGTCTAGCCAGGCTCACGCTAGGTCTCCTGTGGGTGTCCAGCGGCCCCGAGAATGCCGCCCATCAGACAGGTGTCTTCGGCGCCAGCAGACGCGTCGCGGCCCAGTCCTTGCTCACAGATGCGGTGGTGGTCTGGGACAGTCCGGCGATCGGCGCGGCCTCGGCGATGTCGGCCGGGTCGACCGCACCAGGGCGGCCCACCTTCGGCGTCAGCAACCAGATGACACCACCTCCGACGAGGTCGGTCAGCGCGTCGACGAGACCGTCGACGAGGTCGCCGTCGTCGTCGCGCCACCACAGCAGCACGGCGTCGACCACGTTGCCGTAGTCGCCGTCGACCAGGTCCGCGTCGACGGAATCTTCGATGGCGACCCGCAGCTCGTCATCAGTATCGTTGTCCCAGCCCAGTTCCTGGATGACCATGCCGGACTTGAGGCCCAGCCGGTCCGCAGGCCCTGTGGCTGCGGTCGAGCTCACGTGTCGTTCCTCCAAAAGCTTGATGTCCACGCCGCTTGCATGAACTTGGTTGGTGGTAGTCCAGCGGAGAACGCTGGTCCACGCAACCCCACCCGCCTGTCATTCGCTAGATAACGGCGTGTCGGAGGCCTTTCAGGCCCTCGGATCGAGCAGGTGGAGCAGTACGTTGCGATCCTGCGCCGTCCCTGCTGACGGGTGCTCGGCAAGGCGGATCTTCGGTCCCTGCCAGTCGTTGGCGGACAGCTCACGGGAGAGCGAGGCGAGGTGGCCGACCTCCTCGATCGAGCCGCTCCAGCGCGCCGGACCGGCGTGGTCGAGCATCGTGGTGGCGATGGTGAGCACGTCCCCGTCGGAGATGAGCTCGACGATCCGGCCCTGCTGCGGCCAGTCGATGAGGGACGGCGCGGTGACCTCCCACCAGGAGCCGCGAGGCCTCACCGACGTACGATGCGTGTGCCCGTTGAGCCAGAGCACGGCGCTCTCATGGCGTGAGACGGTCTGCTCGACCTCGTCACTGAGCACCCGCCGCTTGGCGCCGGCGCCGCTCATGTCGTTGACCAGCGAGGCCACGTCGTGGTGGCTGGCGATGACCGCGAGCCGCTCGTCATAGTCGGTGGAGGCGAGCACGGCGTCGAGCCACTCCAGCTGCTCTGCGTCGATCGATCCCTGGAAGCCGCCGGCCGGGTTGACCGTGTCGAGGACGACGAACGTGACCTCGTCGTTGACGTCGTAGCGGTAGTAGGGCTTGCCGCCGGCCTTGAAGCCGTGGCCCGGCGGCTTCGCCTCGTCGTGCACGTGGGAGTCGACGAACTCCTGCAGCGTCGTCTGCCGGCGACGCCGGTCGGGGGTCACCTCGTATGGCTCGAGCTCGGCCAGCATCCCGAGCGCCACCGGGTCGCCCGAGATCAGCCCGGCGATGAGCTTCGCCTTGGCCTCGTCGGTCCAGTGCTCGGGCATGGCGATCGCCTTCAGATCGCCGACCGCGATCTCACCGATGGCGGAGGTGCCCGGAACGGTGCCCTGCAGCAGCCCGTCGTGGTTGCCGTT
Source organism: Nocardioides sp. NPDC023903 (assembly GCF_040639295.1). Taxonomy (NCBI): domain Bacteria; kingdom Bacillati; phylum Actinomycetota; class Actinomycetes; order Propionibacteriales; family Nocardioidaceae; genus Nocardioides; species Nocardioides sp. NPDC023903. The sequence goes on from NZ_JBEZZS010000031.1 coordinate 38,623, forward strand.
GACGGCCAGCCACGGCACCTCCAGCCCGGGTGAATCGATCGCCTTGCGCACGGCCTTGAGCAGCCCTGGGACGAGCGGGAAGCCGTGGTCGCCCCGGCGCATGTCGTACGTCTCGCCCTGGGGGTGCCAGAAACGCTTGTCGGGCAGGTCGGCGACGCCTTCGTAGTGCAGCATGTCGCCGGAGTCCGGGGTCAGCCGGCCGCCGTCGAGCAGCGTCAGATACCAGTCGAGCTCGTTGTACTGCCCGTTGTCGGTGTTGTCGCCGGTCGCGATCGCCAGGTCGAGCGGGCCACCGCCGATGGGGCCCTCGGTGATCTCGTTGACCGCCTCGACCATCGCCGCGCCGACCTGCGCGGTCAGCAGTTCCTGGGCCCGGTACGTCCCGATCTCGTCGATCAGCTCGCGGGTCGTCGCGTCGGGGTCCATGAGCCGGTCCAGGACCTCGACCCGCGCCGGCGACTGGTGGTCGCAGATGTGCATGTCGGACAGGTGCGCGACGGTCAGCACCGGGTCGCCCAGATCCTCGGGCCTGCGGGCCAGATCGGTACGCGAGATGTGGCGCTCCTGGGGGCCTTCGGCCAGACGTACGTAGTTGCCCTTCCGGCCACCCGCGACGATCCGACCGCTCTCGCTCGTGACACCCATCTAAGCCGCCTCTTCTCCCTCACGACCGGCCGCCGCGTTCCGGGGGCGAACGATACTCCCAGAACGCGGCGGCCGGACCATGGGTCAGCCGGTGTAGACGGTCGCTTTGCCGTACAGGTTGCGGGTGACGGTGGAGAGGTAGGCGCTCGCGTCGGCGGAGCCGAGGTTGTAGGTGTTGAAGACGCCGTAACCCTGGGAGACGGTGCGAGAGGCGAGGCTGGCGGCGGTCGAGGAGGAGGTGCCCTGGATGTTGATGGCCGCGGGCGCCAGCGACGGCTTGCCGAGGCCGGGGACGTCGGGGACGCCCCAGGTGCCGTAGTAGGGGTTCCAGGCGTAGTCGAGGAGGTCACCGGCGTTGACCCCGCCGTAGGAGAGCCGCTCGGCGGTGGGGCCGATGAAGTAGAGCGTGATCAGCTTGTCGGGGATCCGTGAGCGCAGTGCCTCGAGCAGGTAGACGAAGGAGAAGTTGTTGGGCTGGCCGGTGCCGTTGGCGCCGTAGTTGGACCACTCGTCGTCGAAGTCGATCCCGTCGAGGCCGTAGCGGTTGACCACTTCCGCGAGCTGGTCTGCGAACGCCTCGGCAGCGGCACGGTCAGGGAAGTTGGCGAACCCGGCACCCTGGTGGTTGCCGAGCACCGAGAGCAGGATCTTGATGCCCTTGGCCTGGGCCGGGCGGATGTGTACGTCGGTGGCGTCGAGCTGCGCCTGCACCTGCGGGTTGTTGTAGAGGTAGGCCCGCTGGCCGTCGTAGTTGATGTTGGCGGCGAAGATCAGGCCGATGTCGAAGACGTTGCCGCCTCCGGCGAGCTCGTACTTGGCGACGTTGCCGACGCTGTAGTTGTTGACCTCGACATAGCCGGTCATCAGGGTCGGCGACGCGAGCGGGCGCGCCGCGTTCGCCGACGTGGCCAGGCCGGTGGCCGCGAGGCCGGCCGCTCCGGCACCGAGCAGCATGCGTCTGCGTGAGATGTGGGGAACTGACATGTGGCGGATCTCCTTTAGTTGCGGTGGAACCTCAGGGTGCGGACCTCGAAGGCACCGAGACTGAGCGCGACGACACCGCCGTCAGCGCTCACCTCCGCGATCGGGTCCTCCACGAGCGAGATCTCATCGACCCGCCCGAAGCTCTCTGCGACGCGCAGCTCCCCCTGCGTACGCGCGCCGGTGGACTCGTAGACACGCACGACCAGGTCGCCGGAGCGGTCGGCGGCGAGCTTCACGCTCGAGACCACCAGGCCCTCGCCGGAGACGGTCACCAGCGGCTCGACCGCCCGGGTTCCCGTGACAGAACGCGGAGGCGTGTTGAGCGCGGACCCCGCCTCAGTCGCCGACGCGACGGAGGCCCCGATGACCAGGCCGTAGCGGTGGGTCTGCAAGCCCTGGTCGGTCTCCGGGTCCGGGAAGCGCGGGGCCCGCAGAAGCGAGAGCCGCACCTCCGTGGTCATCGCGGAAGGCCGGGTGACGTCGAAGCCGTACGTCGAGTCGTTGACCAGCGCGACCCCGAACCCAGGTTCCGAAGCCAGCACCCAGCGGTGCATCGAGGTCTCGAACTTCGCCGCCTCCCAGGAGGTGTTGGTGTGAGTCGGGCGACGGTGGTAGCCGAACTGGGTCTCGGCGAGCGTCTGCTCGGCCTTGACATCGAGCGGGAAGGCGACCTTGAGGAACTTCTCGGTCTCGTGCCAATCGGTGCTCTGCGAGATGTCGAGCACGCGCGACCCGGGAGCGAGCGAGAGCACCTGCGTGGTCGAGGAGTCGGCGGAGATGGGCCGCTCGATGACCAGCCCATCGGGCGTCACCGAGATCGAGGTGACCTCGCGCAAGTCGGTGACCCGGTTGCGGTAGAACCGGTCCACGTCCCAGGCGTCCCACATGTTCGGGAAGTCCTGGTGGAGCTGGAGCAGGTTGGCCTCTGCCCCCGCCGGGATCGCGTCGCGCCCGGTCGCCAGGTCGAGCGCCGAGGTGATCAGCCCTTCGGCGGAGACGGTGACCCGGACGAGGTCGTTCCCCAAGACGTACGTCCCGCCCTGCTCGACCACGGAAACGGCTGCCGCAGGGGCGGCCGCCGTCACCGCACCCGAGCGCCCGTCGGCACGCAGCGCGACCGTGCCCTCGCCGGCGAGCGCCGCGAGCGCCCGGTCGATGAGAGCCGTGGCCGCCTCGGCAACCCGGGCGTACTGCGCCGCCGCCTCGCGGTGGACCCAGGCGATCGAGGTCCCGGGCAGGATGTCATGGAACTGCTGCAGCAGGATCTGCTGCCACAGCGCGTCCAGCTCGTCGTAGGGGTAGTCCGCCAGCCCACGCAGAGCGGCGGTGGCCGACCACAGCTCGGCCTCGACGAGCAGGTGCTCGCAGCGCCGGTTGCCCTGCTTGGTCAGGTGCTGAGAGGTGAGGGTGGCGCGGTGGAGCTCGAGGTAGAGCTCGCCGACCCACACCGGCGGCTCGGCCAGCTCCTCACGAGCCTCGGCGAAGAAGTCGTCGGGGTGGCGCCAGGAGACCTGGGCGGAGCCCTCCAGATCCGCGAGACGACGGGCCTTGCCGGCCATCTCACGGGTGGTGCCACCACCGCCGTCGCCCCAGCCGACCGGGGCGATCGAGCCGGTGGCGAGCCGGTTCTCGCGGAACTGGCGCGAGGCCTTGGCGACCTCCTCGCCGGAGAGCCGGGAGTTGTAGGTGTCCATCGGCGGGAAGTGGCTCAGGATGCGGGATCCGTCGATGCCCTCCCACTCGAAGGTGTGGTGGGGGAACTTATTGACCTGGTTCCAGGAGATCTTCTGGGTGAAGAACCACTCGAAACCGGCCCGCTTCATCAGCTGCGGCAAGGCCGGCGAATAGCCGAAGGAGTCCGGCAGCCAGACGCCACGGCAGCGGATCCCGAACTCGGACTCGAAGAAGCGCTGGCCGTAGAGGAACTGCCGCACCAGCGACTCCCCCGACGGCATCGTGGTGTCGGACTCGACCCACATGCCGCCGAGGGGGATGAAGCGCCCGTCGGCGACCGCGGCCTTCACCTTGGCGTAGACCTCGGGACGGTGCTCCTTGAGCCACGCATACTGCTGGGCCGATGACATCCCGTAGCGGAAGTCGGGGTCCTCGCCGAGCAGCTCAGTCATCGAGGAGGTGGTGCGGGCGACCTTGCGGATCGTCTCGCGCACCGGCCACAACCAGGCGGAGTCGATGTGGGCGTGGCCGATCGCGGCGATCTGGTGGGCGGAGTCGTGGGAGGTCGCCTCGAGGACCCCGGTGAGAGCCGAGCGGGCCGAAGCCGCCGTCTCCGCGATCCGCTGCAGGTCGACCCGGTCGAGGGCGTCGTCGATGGCCTGCAGGATGCGGAACTTGCGCGGCCCCTCAGGCAGCTCGACCTGCAGCTCGTGGAGCGTCTCCAGGTCGAGGCAGAGCTCGAAGACCTCCTTCTCGAAGACGGCCAGCTCGATCCGACGCGTCGTGTAGAGCTTCTTCGGCGACGAGGTCCGGATGTCACCTTCCTGGGTGGGCAAGAAGGGGTGGTAGTCGAGCAGCACCGGGTTGGCCGCGGCCTCCAGGAAGAGCTCGACCTCCTCGCCACCGGTCGCCTCCGAAGCCACCAGCACCCACTGGTTGCGCGGGTTGAGGCTCTTGATCGGGTCGCCGGCGGGTGTGTAGACCAGCCCCTCGCACTGGAAGCCGGGCATGTTGACGTCGAAGCCGAGGTCGCAGACCAGCTCCACCCGCTTGCCGGCCCATTCCGCGGGCACGGTCCCGGTGATCCGGAACCAGGTCGTCCCCCAGGCGGGACCCCAGTCGGTGCCGACCTCCACCTTCTCGTACGCCAGGGCCAGCCCTTCCGCGGGAGCGATCGGCTCCCCCGGCAGCTCGTGCCACTCGACGCTCACGGGCGCCGCGGTGGTGTGGACCGCCGGCCACAGGCGCTCCTTGAGGACCCGGCTCACTCGGCCTTCGGTGAGGTGTACGTCGTCGTGCATCAGTGCTCGTCCTGTCTGTTCTCGAGGTCGTCTTCGATGAGCTCCAGCTGCGTGAGCACGCAGTCGGACAACGCGGTGAACCGTACGGCGCCCGCCACGACCGGGTCTCCGCGCCTGATCCGGAAAACCCGGGTCTGACCAGCCCAGACGTACGACTCAGCAACCCGCTCCTCGCGGGCCACCGTCGCGCCGCCGGCATCGAGGTAGTCCAGTGCCCAGGCGAGGTCGCCCGGCTCGGCGGAGGTCACGGTGTAGAGGGAGAGCCGCCGCTCGCCGACGAGCGGAACCTCCACCTGCTCCCCCGCCCTCAGCGCGATCGTGGTCTCGCCGGTGTCGTCGGTCAGCGAGTCGGGGACCACGACGGTCGTGTCGGTCACCGGCAGCCCGGGCGCGATGCGCGAGGCCGACGGAGGCCGGGAGTCCCGGGCCCAGCCGCACGGCACCTCGGAGAGCTCGATGACCAGCTGCGCGCCGTCGACCAGGCGCCCGTGCGGGATCGAGATCTCGTCCCAGGGCGCGCCGTCGAGGGTCACCGAGCGGATGTAGCCGCCGCTCCCGACCGCCTCGATCACGATCTCCTTTCCCGCGACAGGCCGCAGCACCGTGCGCCGCACCGACGGCGGCACGATCACGTAGGAGGCGGAGCCGGGCACCAGCGGATAGAGGCCGATGGTCGCGAAGACGTACCAGGCCGACATCTCGCCGTTGTCCTCGTCGCCGGGGTACCCCTGGCCGAGATCGGACCCGACGAAGAGTCGGCCGAGGCACTCGCGGACGATCCGGTGGGCGTCGTCGTGGCGCCCGGCGAACATGTACATGAACGGGATGTGGTGGGCCGGCTGGTTGGAGAGGCCGAGCATCCCCATGCGTACGTCCCGGGCCTCGGTCATCTCGTGGATCGCGAACCCGTAGTGGCCCGACAGCGATGCGGCGCCGGTCTCGGGACGCGCGAAGAGCTCGTCCAGCTTCGCGCCGAGCGCGTCCTCACCGCCGTGGAGCGCGGCCAGCCCGGCGCCGTCGTGGGGCGCGGTGAACCCGGTCCCCCAGGCGTTCGTCTCGGTGTAGTCGTGCCCCCACTCGTCGGGATTGAAGCCCTCGCGCCAGCCGCCCGACCGCGTACGCCCGATGAAGAACCCACGCGAGGTGTCAAAGACGTTCCGATACCCAAGCGCCCGCCTCGAGAAGTACTCCTCTTCGGCCACCAGATCCTCCGCGGCGCCGGATAGTCGGGGATCAACCGGTCGGTTACCAGCCAGTAGACCGACCGTTTCGTCCCCGACTATCCGAGCAAGCCGCGAGATCGACCAGTCGTTGATCGCGTTGTCGAGCGTCCAGGACATGCCCTCGTGGGTCTGGGTGTCGACGTACCCGCGGAAGATCGCGCGCCGCAGCCCCTTGCGCCCGACCCGTACGTCATCGGCCGGCACGGTCGCGTTCTTCAGCGCCGAGGCGTACGCGCTCTCCAGGTCGATCCCGGGGACGCCCCGCAGTGCCAGGTCGGCGAGGACCGTGTCGAAGGTGGTGCCCGTCATGCAGTCCTCGGCGGCCGGAGCGCTCCAGCGCGGCGTCCAGCCGCGGTCGCGGAAGTGCTCGATGAAGCCCTCCGCCAGCTCGCCCGCGCCGGCCGGGTCGAGCAGAGCGAGCAGCGGCCAGGCGGTGCGATAGGTGTCCCAGAAGCCGTGGGTGACCGTCATCGGCGCATGCCTGACCGTGGTCAGGTCGTACGGCGAGGTGTGCGCGTGCGCGGGCCCCTCGCCGTAGCGGTTCGGGTAGAGGAAGAGCCGGTAGAGGCCAGAGCGGATCGAGACCAGCTGGTCCTCGCTCGCCCCCTCGATCTCGACCGTCGCCAGCGCCTGCTCCCAGGCGGCACGGGCTGACGCGGCCATCTCGTCGAAGCTCCCGGCGGCCTCGAGGTTGGCTGCCGCCTGCTCGTCGCTAACGGTCGAGATTCCGAGACGTACGTCGACCGCCCCCGCCCCGTTCAGTGCGATGTGTCCGCGAAGCCGGCCCCCGCCCAGGCGCAGCTGGGATGTGCCCTCGACGCGGAGGTGGATGTGCTGGGCGGGCCTGCCCTCGCGGTCGTCGAGGAGGGCGCGGACTGTCAGGCCCTCCCTGCCGCTGTACACATCATTGGCGCAGGTCAGCGACCGGATCTCGCCATGGTGGTCGAGCACCAGCGAGCGGGCCCCGGTGAACCGCATCCCGAGCGCGAAGTCGCCGGGGACCAGCTCAGCGGTGACCCCACCGTCGAGCGCGACCGCGTAGCGGTGCGGCCCGGCCTCCTCGTCGGCATGGTCGAACCCCAGCGCTCGCGCGCGCCGGTCGTCGTCGGGCTCGACGAGCGGGCTCGGCATCACCCCAAAGACCCCGTGATCACCCATCCACGGGCTCGGGATGTGTGACGTCGCGAACGCCTCGATCGCCGGCCGGTTCGGCCCTCCTGCCGTGTCGCGGTTGTGCGCGTGCCAGGCGTAGGGCCAGTTGCCCGCGGCGGCGTTCGTCATCGGCAGCCCGAAGACGCCCCCGTGCGGCAGCCCGACCAGCGGCGCGTTGTTCCCGCGCGAGAACCGGTCGCTGGAGTGCGTTCCCCGGCGGATGTCGACCTGGTCGAGCGGCTCCGCCGGGAGCGGGCGGACGGGACGTACGCCGACGTCATCGACCCACACCCGCAACGGCACCTCCGCGGCACGGACCACGACCAGGAGCCGCTCGATCCGGCGCCCGGCCAGCCCCGTCAGCGCCACCCGCCGCAGGTTCCACTGGTCCACCCACGCCCGCCTCCCCTCCCCCTGCGCGGCCGGAGTCAGCCCCTGCCCGTACTGGTCGACCAGCCCGATCTCACTGAGCCGCCGCCCGTCGTCGAGGACCGCGTCGAGACAGACGTACGTCGAGTCCCACCGCCGCTCGTCGGTCGATGCCGACTCCGGGAAGACCACGAAGCGCAGCTCGTCCCCGTCGGCCACCTCGATCGGCGCCTCCAGCGGGAACTCAGCCTCGACATCGCCGACCCCAGGCTCCATCTCGAGAAGCCAGGCGTCCTCCGACGAGTAGCCGACCCCGGCCCGGGCGGCGACGGGATCCCGAGGACCCTTCACGCCGCTCCCCCACCGCTGGCCGCACGGGCTGCTCCGGCGAAGCTGGCGCTCGCGGGGAGCAGGGGCAGGATCACGGTCTGGTAGGCGTGGTAGACGTCCGGCTTGCCCGGCCAGACGGTGGCCGAGGGCTGGTTGTGGGCGTCGAGCTCGTGGTGCCACGAACCACCCTCCCGGTCGACCAGATGCTCCTCGCAGTAGGCCCACCAGCGGCGTACGTCCGCGAGCGCGGTGGCGGAGCCGGTGTCGCGGAAGAGCGTCCAGGCCGCGGCGACGGCCTCGGCGGCGACCCAGTGCATCCGCTCGCGCACGACCGGCTTGTCGGCGAAGTCGGTCGTGTAGACGAAGCCGGGAGCTCCGTCGACCGACCACCCGCGCGAAGTCGCCGCCGCGAGGAGCAACCCGGCGTCCTCGAGCAGCCACGAAGGAGCCTTCGCCCTGAGCAGGGTGCGCGCGTGCAGCGCCAGCCGCGCCCACTCGAAGAGGTGCCCGATGGTGACGCCGTACGGCCGGAACGGGTGCCCCGGCTCGTCGACGTTGTAGTCCAGCTCGACCCGCCAGGACGAGTCGAAGTGTTCCGGGAGGCGCCAGTCGTGTTCGCGCGCGTAGCCGTGCACGACCCGTTCCAGGATCCGCAGCGCGCGCTCGAGCCAGACCCGGCGCCCGGTCACCTCGGCGACCGCGAGGAACGCCTCCACGGCGTGCATGTTGGCGTTGACGCCGCGATAGCCGTCCAGAGTTGCCCAGTCGGCGCTCCAGACGTCGAGGATCATGCTGTCGTCCTCGCGCCAGAACCGCTCCTCCATCACGCTCAGCGCGTCGTCGAGCAGCGCCTCCGCACCAGGGTGGCCGGCGGCGTACGCGCTGATGGCGGCGAGCACGACGAAGGCATGGGCGTAGCCCTCCTTCACGGTGCTCACCACCGCGCCGGTGTCCGGGGAGACCGCGGAGTGCCAGCCGCCGTTGTCGTCGTCGTGGAGCAGCCCGGTCAGCGCGGCGACGCCGTGATCGACGTACGCAGCGGCCGACGCGTCACCGCGCAGCTGCGCGAGCCCGAAGACGTGCGTCATCCGGCAGGTGATCCAGGTCTCGACGGGCCGCTCGGGAGAGAGCCGACCGTACTCGTCGAGCCACCCGAAGCCGCCGCCGTCGTGGCGGGAGGCCCGGGCGAACGACAGCAGGCGCGAAGCCTCCTCCTCGAAGCGGGCGATCTCGGCGGTGGTCAGTTGCAGGTCGGTCATCCCTTGATGGCCCCTTCCTCGACCCCGCGGAAGAAGTAACGCTGCAGCACCGCGAAGACGATCACGATCGGGACGAACGAGATCATCGTGCCTGCCGCGATCAGGCGGGGGTTGTTGGTGAATGTGCCCGACAGATACTGCAGGCCGACGGTCAGCGTGAGGTTCTCCGGGTCGGTCAGCACGATCAGCGGCCACAGGAAGTCGTCCCAGGCCCCGATGAACGCGAAGATCGAGATGACGCTGAGCATGCCGCGTACGCCGGGCAGGTTGACGTGGATCAGCCGCTGCCAGGCGTTGGCGCCGTCGACCTTGGCCGCCATCTCGAGCTCGTCGGGGATCGCGGTGAACGCCGCCCGCATCAACAGGACGTTGATCATCCCGATCATGCCCGGCAGCGCGACGCCCAGCAGGGTGTCGGTCAGCCCGAGCGAGCGAACCGTGACGTACTGGGCGATGATCGTCGCCTCGCCCGGCAGGATCAGGGTGGCCAGCAGCGCACCGAGCACCAGCCGGCTTCCGCGGAAGCGCAGCTTCGCCAGCGCATAGCCCGCCATCGTGGCCCCGAGGACGTTGCCGCCCACGACCAGGACCGCGACGATGAGCGAGTTCATCGCGTAGTCGACGACCGGAACGACGTCGGCGACCTTGGTGTAGTTGGCGAACGTCGGGTCCTCCGGGATGAACCGCGGGGTCGAGGTGTAGATGTTCTCGTCGATCCCCTTCAGCGACGTCGACAGCTGCCAGACGAACGGCAGGACCGTGATGACCAGCACCACCGCCAGCAGCACGTAGCGCAGCACGACCTCGCCCACGGACATCCGGTGGAAGGCGTACGACTTCTGCTTCCTGTGGTTGGTCATCAGCCGTCCTTCCTGTTGAGACGGACCAGGAGCACCATCGGCACCAGGGTGAGGACGAAGAGCAGCAGGCTCAGCGCCGAGGCGTAGCCGAGGTGGCCGGTGAAGCCGGTGGAGTACATCTGGATCAGCATCACCACCGAGCTGACCCGGCCTCCCGGACCGCCGGTGCCGCCGGTCATCACGTAGAGCTCGGAGAAGACGCGCAGCGAGGAGACCGTGATCAAGATGATGATCAGCAGCATCGTGCCGCGTACGCCGGGCACCGTGATGCTCCAGAACCGGCGCACCGGGCCGGCACCGTCGACGGCGGCGGCCTCGTGCAGCTCCTTGCCGACGTTCCCGAGCGCGGAGAGGTAGATGATCATGTAGTAGCCCAGGCCCTTCCAGACCGTCAGGCTGATCGCGCTGAACAGCAGCAGCCAGCGGTCGGTGAGGAACGGCAGCGGCTCCTGGACGACTTTGAGCGCCTGCAGGATGGCGTTGATGGCGCCGCGGTCGTCGAGCATCCAGTTCCAGATCAGCGCGACGACCACCGCCGAGGCGACGACCGGGGTGTAGAACGCCACCCGGAAGAAGGTCAGGCCGGGCAGCTTCTTCTCCACCAGCACCGCCAGCAGCAGCGGCAGCATGGTGAGCAGAGGTACGCAGACCAGCATGTAGAGGACCGAGTTGGTCAGGGCGTAGACGAGCTGGTCGTCATCGAGCATCCGCTCGAAGTTGGCGAGCCCGACGAACTCTCCTCCGCCGAGCGGCTTCTTGTTCGTGAAGGCCATGTAGACCGTGTTCAACGCCGGATAGAGGTTGAACACGCACAGCCACAGGGTCGCGGGCGCGACGAGCAACCAGGGCGTGAACCACTTGTGTTCACGCACCCGGCCGCTCATCTTGATCGAGTCCGTCACTGCGCCAGCAGCTTGTTGCACTCCTCGACGGCGTTGTCGAGGGCTTCCTGTGCCGTCGCGTCACCGCTGATGGCGAGGCCGATCTGCTGGTCGATGATGGTCGACATCGCCGGCGAGACCTTCGGGTTGTTCGGGATGGCGGTGGTCAGGGTCTTCAGACCGGTGACCTTCGCCTTCGCGGCGACCGAGCCGTCGTCCTCGGTGAAGTAGGGGTCCTCCTGCGAGGCGACGGTGCTCGGGTAGACACCCGGGGCCAACTTGGCGAACTCGCGCTGGTTGTCGGGGTTGGTCACGAACTGAGCCAGCGCGTTCGCGGCGGCGAGGTTCTTGCTGTTGGCGTTGACCGAGAGGCCCTGGACGTAGAGCGGGCCGTCGCCGAAGGCAGGCGAGATCTCGGTGCCCTTCGCGAGCGCCGGGTTGGCCTCCTCGAGACCGGAGATGTTGGAGCTGCCCGTCGTCCAGGCCGCCTTCTCCTGGTTGTAGAGCTCCGCGTTGCCCTGGAATGTGTCGGTGAGGATGTCCTTCGGCAGGAGCCCATCGGCGTACGCGTCGGCGTACTTCTGGACGAGCTCGACGGCCTCGGGGGTGTTGAAGGTGAGCTCGGTGCCTTCGTCGTTGAAGATCGGTACGTCGGCCTGCTGCAGGTCGTTGAGCCCGGGCTTGCGGGTCATCAGGTAGACCTTGCCGCCGGACTTCTCCTTGAGCGTCCTGGCCTGCTCGATCAGCGAGTCGAGGTCGGTGGGCAGGCTGGCCGGGTCGAGCCCGTTCTTGGCGAGCATGTCCTTGTTCCAGTAGTTCACGTCGGTGCCGAGGTACCACGGGTAGCCGTAGGTGCCGTCGAGGCCGTCGTACTGGTAGCCCTGCAGGCCGCCTTCGACGAACGTCCCCTCCAGGTCGACGTCGGTCTCCTCCAGGTCGAGGAGCTGGTCCTGCTGAGCGAGCGGAAGAGCGAAGTCCGGAGGCAGGTTGGTGACGTCGGGAAGGTCGCCGGAGGATGCCTGGGTGAGCACCTTCTGGTCGTAGCCGTCGCCGGGCTGGTCGAGCCAGGTGACCTCGACGCCCGGGTTCTCCTTCTCGAAGTCGGCGATCACGCCTTCGACGTAGTCGGTGAACTTGGGCTTCAGCGCCCAGGTCTGGATCGAGACCTTGCCCTCGATCTTGCCCTCGAGGTCACCGGCGGACGGCTCGTCACCGGCCCCGCAACCCGTCATCGCAGTGATGCCCATGGCCAACCCAGCGGCGACCCCCACCAACCGGCGTACGCTCATTTCTGGCTCCTTGCTGAAAGCTTTTGATAAAGCGGTTAAGTTCGGGCCGTACTATTCACCGAACGAGGTGTGCCGTCAAGGCATCCGTGTGAGGGGCGCCACAATCGCCCCCGGCCTCGTCCCAGGAAGGACATGTCGATGGCACGACCCACGATCGCGGACATCGCCGAGCGCGCCGGCGTCTCCAAGGGCGCCGTCTCGTTCGCGCTCAACGGACGGCCGGGGGTCAGCGAGGAGACCCGGCGGCGCATCCTCGCGGTCGCCGACGAGATGAACTGGCGCCCCCACCGCGCGGCCAGGTCTCTGGGCAACTCGCGCGCCGGAGCCGTCGGCCTGATCCTGTCCCGCCCCGCACGTACGCTTGGCCTCGAGCCGTTCTTCGGCCAGATCGTCTCCGGCCTGCAGGCCGGCCTGGCCGAGGACGGCACGGCGCTGCAGCTGCTCGTGGTCGACGACCCCGAGGCCGAGATGGCCGCCTACCGCAACTGGACCGCCGAGCAGCGGGTCGATGGTTTCGTGCTGCTCGACCCGCTCATCGACGATCCCCGGTTCGCGGCGCTCGAGGCCCTCGAGGTCCCGGTGATGGTGCTCGGCGGGCCGCTCGAAGACACGTCGCTGAGCTTCAGCTGGGCTGACGACAGCGAGGCCATGCACGAGGCGGTCGACTACCTCGCCGCGCTCGGCCACCGCCACGTCGTCCACGTCGCCGGGATGCCGCAGTTCCTGCACACCAAGCGCCGGATGGACGTGCTCACCGAGGCCAAGGAACGCCACGAACTCGCCGAGGTGGTCTCGATCCCGACCGACTACAGCGACTCCGAGGGCGCGGTCATCACCCGCCGGGTGCTGTCGCGGCGCGAGCGGCCGACCGCGATCGTCTACGACAGCGACGTGATGGCGGTGGCCGGACTCGGCGTCGCCCTGGAGATGGGCGTGCGGGTGCCGCAGGATCTCTCGATCCTCTCCTTCGACGACTCGCTGCTCGCCCGGCTCACCCACCCCTCGCTGACCGCCCTGACCCGCGACACCCAGGGCTGGGCCACCGAGGCCGCGCGCGGGCTGCTCCGGCTGATCGCCGACCCGACCCTCACCGTCCGCCACCAGTCGAGCACCCCGGTGCTCGTTCCACGGGAGAGCACGGCGCCGCCTGCCGGACACTGATTGCCTCGGTTTACTTAATCGGTTTATATTGCGCGGGTGCCAGCTCTTCCGACGCCCTCAGCCACTGCCCCGTTGCGCTTCGGCGCCAACCACGTGCCCTCATCCGGCTGGTTCTACTCCTGGCTCGACTTCGACGCCGACCAGATCGCCCGCGACTTCGACGACCTCGCCGGGCTCGGTCTCGACCACGTACGCATCTTCCCGGTCTGGCCGTGGATCCAGCCCAACCGCTCGCTGATCCGGTCCTCGGCGGTCGACGACGTGCTCACCACCATCGACCTGGCCGCCGCCCGCGGGCTCGACGTCTGCGTCGACCTGGTGCAGGGCCACCTGTCCAGCTTCGACTTCCTGCCGTCGTGGGTGCTCACCCACCACCAGCGATCGCTGTTCAGCCACCCGGAGGTGCGCGACGGCCTGCGCACCTACGTCGACACCCTCGCCGGCGCCGTCGCCACCCGGGACAACGTCTTCGCGCTGACCCTCGGCAACGAGGTCAACAACCTGTGGCCGTCCAACCCGACCACCATCGCCGAGTCCCGCTCCTGGGCCCAGGAGCTCCTCGAGACCGCCCGCAAGGCCGCTCCTGGCCTGCTCTGTCTCCACTCGCTCTTCGACGACGCCTTCTACGCGCCCGACCACCCGTTCGGGCCCGCCGACGTCACCACGCTCGGCGACCTCAGCACCGTGCACTCCTGGGTCTTCAACGGCGTCGGCGCGATCGACGCGCCCCTGGGGCCGGCCACGCTCACGCATGCCGACTACCTGGTCGAGCTGGCCGCTGCGTACGCCGCCGAGCCGGGGCGCCCGGTCTGGCTCCAGGAGATCGGCGCTCCCCTGCCGGAGATCGGACCCGACAGCGTGCGCGAGTTCGTCACCGGCACGATCGACCACGTCGTCCAGAACCCGGCCCTGTACGGCATCACCTGGTGGTGCTCCCACGACCTGGACCGATCGCTGGTCGACTTCCCCGAGCGGGAGTACGACCTCGGCCTCTTCACGGTCGACCACCACCGCAAGCCCGTCGCCGAGGCGCTGGCGGAGGCGATCGCCGAGCACAGCGGCCCTCGCCCCACACCCACGCCGCGACAGCAGCTCGAGTGCCCCGTCGACCTGATCCGCGAACCCGAGCGCCGCGCCGAAGTAGCCCCTGGCAGCGACTTCCACCGCGCCTGGGTAACCGCCCGGGTCGACGGGCCGGTCGAGATCGTCCAGCCCACCCGCTCGCACTGACCTCAGCCACCTTCACTGCGGTCGAGCCCTGTCGAGACCCTTGACACGACGCGTGACCCTGGTCACACTCTAGTCAATTCCAGTGTCGAACCGGTTCGAAAGTCAGGTAGCGAGTTGGCCACCATCCAAGACGTAGCGCGGCACGCGGGCGTCTCGCGGAGCACCGTCTCCTACGCCCTCTCCGGCAAGCGCACGATCTCGACCGAGACCCGGGAGCGGATCGAGCAGGCCATCCGCGAGCTCGGCTTCACCCCGAACGCCGGCGCACGCGCACTGGCCACCTCGCAAACGATGGTGCTCGGGCTGCTGCTGCAGTTCCACGAGGACGAGTTCGCGCCGGCCATGCTGCAGTACGTCCTGCCGATCTCCATGCGAGCCCGCGAGCTCGGCTACGACATCCTGATGGTGACCGACCCCGACGGCCCCTCCGCGATCCACCGGATCGCGGACTCCCGCATGGTCGACGGCATCGTCCTCCTCGACGTCACCGCCGAGGACCCGCGCCTCGAGGCGCTGAGAAAGGTCGGCAAGCCCGGCGTGCTGCTCGGCCTCGCCCGCGACACCGCCGGCCTGGACTTCGTCGACCTCGACTTCGGCGAGGCGGCCAGGATGCTCGTCGACCACCTGCACGACCGCGATCACCGCGAGCTGATCCTGATCGCGCCGCCACACCACGTGGTCGAGCGCGGTGGGACGTACGCCTGGCGGTTCCGCGACGCGGCCGTCGAGCGCGCGGCGCGACACGGCATCCAGATCCACTGCTACCACGGCGAGTCGCGCCAGCCCGCGATCGGCGAGTCCGTCAACCGCATCCTCGACGCACATCCGACCGCGACCGGCCTGATCGTCCACAACGACGCGACGGTCGCCGCGCTGCCCTCGATCCTGAGCGATCGTGGGGTTCGGGTCCCCGAGGACCTCAGCGTGGTCAGCCTCTACTCGCGTGACTTCGGCGAGGAGTTCTCGCTCCCCTATACAGCCGTGGACTCGGCCGCGGACGAGCTCGGGCGCCAAGCGGTCTCCCGGCTGATCGGCCGGGTCACCGACCCGGTCACGGCCGGACCGCCGATCGTCCGGTTCGTCACCCCGGTGCTCCGTGACCGCGGCAGCACCAGCTGACCCACCGCCGGGATCGTACGGAGCGCCTCGTCGCGCCCACTGTCGAACCGGTTCAACAACCCACGCAATGATGCGAGAGGACACGAGATGAACAGCACCCCCACCCCAGGCCGCCCCCACGGTCGTACGGTCGCCCTCCTCACCGCGGCCGCGCTGACCATGTCGCTGGCGGCGTGCGGCTCCTCGGAAGAGTCGGGCAAGGTCACCGAGATCGGGTTCTGGGACCCCTACCCCCAGTACGACGACAGCTCCGACTGGGCCAAGTACGTCAAGTCGTGCGCACCGGAAGGCACCACCATCAAGCGCACAGCCGCCCCGAACACCGACCTGATCAACAACCTGACGACGGCCGTCCGCGAGGACAACGCACCCAACGTGGTGTTCCTCGACAACCCGGCGATGCCCGAGGCCTCCGCTTCCGGCCTGCTGGCCCCCATCGACGAGGTCGGCCTCGAGGCGACCGACGCCGATGCCAACCTCGCCGGCCCCGGCACCGTCGACGGCGAGACGTACGGGGTCCCCGTCGGCGCCAACACCCTCGGCCTCTACTACAACGAGAAGGTCCTCTCCGACGCCGGCGTCGACCCGGCGAGCATCACCGACTGGGCAAGCCTGAACGCCGCCCTGGAGAAGGTGACCGGAGCCGGTCACAAGGGCATCACGTTCGCCGGCGTCCCCGGCGAGGAGGGCACCTTCCAGTTCCTGCCCTGGTTCTGGGGATCCGGCGCCGACCTGTCCGACATCGGCTCGGCCGACGCCGTCGAGGCGGGCCAGCTCGTCTCGGACTGGATCGGCAAGGGGTACACCCCCAAGTCGGCCGTCACCGACAACCAGTCCGCGTCCTGGGACCTCTTCCTCACCGGCGACTACGCGTTCGCCGAGAACGGCTCGTGGTTCGCCCAGGCAGCGACCGAGCAGAAGTTCCCCATCAAGATGATGCCCATCCCGAGCCAGGACGGCGGCGCGGCTCCGGTGCCGACCGGCGGCGAGTTCGGCGTGGTGCCGCTGCACAAGGAGAACAGCGACGCCCACTACGCGGCAGCCAAGGAAGTGCTCGACTGCCTGCTCGGCTCGAAGACGCAGGTCGAGACCGACGACATGCTCGGCTACTTCACCGCCACCGAGGCCACCCGCGAGCAGCAGATCGCCTCCACGGAGCACTACCAGCCGTGGGCCGACGCCATCTCCAGCGCCCAGGGCCGGACGACCGACCTCGGCACCAGCTACCTCGCGACCTCGGCCGCACTGTCGAAGGCCGAGCAGGCCGCGCTCAACGCCGCCGGTGACGCCGATCAGGTCAAGGAAGCGTTCGAGACCGCGGCTCAGGAAGCCATGGGCAACTGACCCGCGACCGGACCCTGGAGAACGGACGAAACAGTGACCAGGAATCCCACAGTCTCGACGCTGGAACGCCGGACGGCACCGGAGGCGGTGCCGATCTCGGCGCCACCGCCCCGGCGCCGACATCACCGCCGCTGGGCCGGCGTGGCGTTCGTCGCGCCGCTGGTGACGTACCTCGTGGTCTTCTACGCCTACCCGCTGGCCGAGAACGTGTCGATGAGCCTGCACCGCTTCACCCGGGCGACGTACGTCACCGGTGAGGCGCCCTTCGCCGGGACCGACATCTACCGCGAGGTGCTCACCGCGCCGCAGTTCTGGCCGATCGTGCAGCAGACGGCGATCTTCGTTGTCGGCTCGCTGGTCTTCCAGTACGTCATCGGGCTGGCGCTCGCGACGTACTTCCACCGCCACTTCCCGCTGTCGGTGCTCCTGCGGGGGCTCTTCCTGGTCCCGTGGCTGCTCCCGATCATCGTCTCGGCGACGACGTGGCAGTGGATGATGGACGCGGACTCGGGCATCGTCAACCGGTTCCTAGGCGCTTTCGGCATCGACTCCGTCTGGTGGCTGAGCGCCGACAACTCGCTGTGGGCCGTGATGATCGCGAACATCTGGCTCGGGATCCCGTTCAACCTGGTCATCCTCTACTCCGGGCTGCAGAACATCTCGGCCGAGCTCTATGAGGCGGCCGAGCTCGACGGCGCCGGTCCGTGGCGCCGGTTCTGGTCGATCACGTTTCCGCTGCTGCGGCCCGTCAGCGCGATCACCATGCTGCTCGGCTTCGTCTACACCCTCAAGGTCGTCGACATCATCTGGATCATGACCGCCGGCGCCGGGTCGTCCCAGACGCTGGCGACCTGGGCGTACGGGATGGCCTTCGGGAAGGGCACCTCGGCAGTCATCGAGTACTCCCAGGCGTCCGTCGTCGGCACGATCCTGCTGCTCGTCGCTCTGCTCATGGGGCTGGTCTATGTCGCCGTCCAGCGCAAGGAGGCCTGACATGGACACCTCGACACGAACCACACGGACCACGCGAACCGCCTCTGCCTGGGGGAAGACCGGCATCGGCCTCGTCCTCACCGCGATGATGCTGTTCCCGCTCTACTGGATGATCAACGTCTCGCTGACCCAGCGCGACGCCATCCGCAGCGGCGGCATGTTCCCGAAGGCGTTCACCCTCGACCACTACCAGGTGGTGCTCCAGGACCAGCTGCCCTATCTCGGGACGAGCCTGATCATCGGCATCGGGACGGTCGCGCTCACGCTGCTCGTCTCGGCCCCGGCCGGCTACGCGATGTCGTCGCTGTTCGTCCCCGGCCGGCGGGTGCTCAACTTCTGCCTCATCGTGGCGCAGATGGTCCCCGGCGTCGTGATGGCGCTGGGCTTCTACACCATCTACACCGACCTCGGGATCCTCGACACCGTCCCCGGCCTGATCGTCGCCGACTCCACGATCGCGATCCCCTTCGGCGTGATGCTGTTCTCCGCGTTCATGGCGGGCATCCCGCGAGACCTCCTCCACGCCGCGGCCATCGACGGCGCGAGCCACTGGAAGACCTTCACCCAGGTCGTCCTGCCGATCTCGCGCAACTCGGCTGTGACCGTCTCGCTGTTCGCCTTCCTGTGGGCGTGGTCGGACTTCATCTTCGCCTCCACCCTCAACCGCGAGGGCGGCTCGCTGCGCCCGATCACGATGGGGCTCTACGACTACATCGGCTCCCAGAACCAGGAGTGGGGCCCGCTGATGGCGACCGCCGTCGTCGCCTCGATCCCCACCGCCATCCTGCTCGTCGTCGCCCAGCGGTACGTCGCCGCCGGTGTGACGGCGGGCGCCGTCAAGGACTGAAGGACACCCCGCATGCCGCTGCACGACACCTCGACCGAGGCCGCCTTCGACGTCCGAGAGATCCCGTTCTCCCGGCGCGGCTCCTGGCTCGACCTCTCCCCCGTGGTCGCCCTGCACACCCGCACCGACACGATCCACCTCGTCTCCCACCGCAACGGGTTCCACGGCGTGCTCGCGCTGCGGCCGGAGCGCGACGGCCTGCCGGTAGAGACGACCTGGTCCGCGGACCCTGCGGCCCTGACCTGGGCGCAGGAGGACGGCCGAGTCGAGGCGGCCTTCGCCGGCACGGACGCCGTACGCCTCCGCGGGTCCGGCCTCGCGCTGCGGCTCGGCGATGCCGCTGCCGGGCTCACCCCGTTCACCGGGACCTACCTGTTCACCGACCCGAGCGACGGTGCCGTCGTCTTCACCAGCTACGAGACCGGTCACCGCTACCGCGTCACCATGCTCCGCGGGGAGCACTCGGTCGAGGGCTCCGAGGCCCTCGGCGAGGCGACGAGGTCGATCTTGCTCGGAAGCGACGGCGGCGACTGGGAGGCCGAGGTACGCGAGGCGACCTCGCAGCAGACGGTGCCGGCGGAGGCAGCGACCTTCGAGGAGGTCGTCGCGGACTCGGCAGAGGACTTCGCCAGCTACCTCGACGACCTCGCCCCATGGCGTGACGAGCGCACCCCGGCGGCGGCGCTGGCGGCGTACGTCCTGTGGTCGGCGACGGTCGCTCCCAGCGGTCTGCTGGGCCGGGAGTCGGTGCTGATGTCCAAGCACTGGATGGACAAGCTGTGGAGCTGGGACCACTGCTTCAACGCGATGGCGCTCGCACCCGGCCGTCCCGACGCCGCGCTCGACCAGTTCCTCGCGCCGTTCGACCACCAGGACAACCGCGGCGCGCTGCCCGACTCGGTGACGCACACCGAGGTCCTCTACAACTACGTGAAGCCGCCGATCCACGGCTGGGCTCTGAGCCGGCTGCGCGCGACCTCGGCCCGAGCCTTCGACACCGACGAGCTCGAGCGCATCCACGACGGCCTGGTCCGATGGAGCCGGTTCTGGATCGACTCCAGGCGGCGGCCGGGCCATGACCTGCCCTACTACCAGCACGGCAACGACAGCGGCTGGGACAACTCCACCACGTTCGACCTCGACCGGGTCATCGAGTCACCCGACCTCGCCGCGTTCCTGGCGGTCCAGCTCGAGGTCCTCGCCGACCTCGCCGACGAGCTCGGCCACCCTTCGGCGGGCTGGCGCAAGGTCGGCGACGAGCTCGTCCGTACGCTGGTCGACCAGCTCTGGACCGGTGCCGAGTTCGTCGCCGTGGGCGCGCTCTCGGGTCGCCGGAGCACCGGAACCAGCCTGCTGAACCTGCTGCCGCTGGTGCTCGGCGACCGGCTCCCGTCCGACATCCGTACGACGATGGCGGACCGGCTCGGCGATCACCTGACCGACTACGGACCCGCCACCGAGCCGGTCTCCTCGCCCCACTACCAGGACGACGGCTACTGGCGAGGCCCGATCTGGGCGCCGTCGACCGCGCTCATCGAGGACGGCCTGCGCCGAAGCGGGTTCACGGCCGTCGCCGACGTCGTCAGCGAGCGGTTCAGGGCGCTGTGCGAGAAGTCCGGCTTCGCCGAGAACTTCGACGCCCGCACCGGCGCAGGGCTGCGTGACCGCGCCTACACCTGGACCGCCGCGGTCTACCTCCTCTTCGCCGCCGATCACGTTCGGCGGTCTTGACCCCACAACAGAAGGAGCTACCGATGAGATCACCCTTCATGTCCACACCAACCAGGGCGGCCGCCGTGGCCGCGGTCGCCGCGATCGCGCTGGCCATGCCCGGGGCGGTCCCACGCGCCGGTGCCGCCGAGGTCGCCGTGCCCGACCCAGTCGTCCACTACGCCTTCGACGACGACCCTGCCACCGGAACGGTCGTCGACGACTCCGGCAACGGGCTCGACGGCACCTTGGTGAACGGCGGCACCGCCGACACCGTCCCCGGAGACGCCGGCGGCCAGGCGCTGCACCTGCCCGGCGGGCCGTCCTCGTCGGACGGCGCCTACGTCACTCTCCCCAAGGGCGTCCTCGAGGGACGCACCGACCTCACGGTCACCGCGCGGGTGAGCTGGGACGGAGGTGGCGGCTCCTGGCAGCGGATCCTCGACCTGGGCAAGGACACCAGTCGCTATCTGTTCCTCACGCCGTCGAACGGGTCGGTGCTGCGTACGGCGGCCGTGGCGGGAACCGGCGCCGAGGCGACCAACTCGGGCTACGCCCCGCTCCCGGAGAAGTCCTGGCACACCGTCGCGGTCACCCTGGACACCGAGTCGGACCGGCTCACCACCTACCTCGACGGCGCCGCCGTCGCGACCGCCACCACGAAGATCACCGCCTCCGACCTCGTCGAAGGCGCGTCCACGAGCGGGTTCCTCGGCAGGTCGATGTTCCCCGCCGACAACCTGTTCGGCGGCTCGCTCGACGACGTGAAGGTCTACGGGGCCGCACTCACCCCGGAGCAGCTCGTCCAGGCCACCGGAGCCACCCCTCCCACCATCGTGGAGCCGACAAAGACCTCCTTCGACGTCTACACCGACGTCGGCGAGGAGCCGGCCCTGCCGGCCTCGGTGCGGGCCTCGTTCAGTGACGGCTACGACCGCGACGTACCGATCAGCTGGGACGAGGTGAATCCGGCGCAGTACGCGGACCGGGGCAGGTTCACGGTGACCGGCACGGCCGCCGGGCGAGCGGTCTCGGCCGAGGTGACCGTCCGCTACGAGAACCAGGTCGACATCGACCTGGCCGAGCCCACCGGCGACGTCATGGGAGGCGCGTCCGGGACGCTCTACGGGGTCTACGGCAAGGACCTCCCCTCGAGCAATCTGATCGACGGGATCAACCTGCGTACGGTGTCGACCAAGGCCCAGGACGGTCCGCAGCACCCGGGCGCGGACGCCCTCGAGGTGCTCGAGCCGCTGGTCGACGGCTCCGGCGGCGACGTCTACATCTACATGACCGACATCTACCGCGGGTTCCCCTACCAGTGGCCGGGCGACACTCCGCAGGCCAAGCTGGACGACTTCAAGGCCAAGATCAGGACCCAGGTCGAGCAGGTCAAGGCATTGCCGGAGAAGTACCGCAGCCACGTCGTCTTCGTGCCGTTCAACGAGCCCGAGGGCAACATGTTCGGCACCGGCGAGTGGAGCTACAACAAGGTCAGCTGGCTCGACGACCCGCAGCACTACTTCAAGGCCTGGGACGAGGTCAACGCCCTCATCAGGAGCGAGCTCCCCGACGCCCGGATCGCCGGTCCGAACACGAGCGTCCTCTATGACCAGGTGCAGGGCTTCATGAAGCACGCGCTGGCCAACGACACGATGCCGGACGTGATCACCTGGCACGAGCTGAGCAACCCGGCCTCGATCCGGACCAACGTGGCGAGGTTCCGCGGATGGGAGGACACGATCTACCAGGGCACCCCCTACGCGGGGAAGCATCTACCGATCAACATCAACGAGTACGCCTTCAACTACCACACGTCCGTCCCGGGACAGATGATCCAGTGGGTCTCGGCGCTCGAGGACAGCAAGGTCGACGGCGACATCGCCTACTGGAACATCGATGGCAACCTGTCCGACTCCGCCGTCGAGGCCAACAAGGCCAACGGGCAGTGGTGGCTGCTGAACGCCTACAGCCAGATGACCGGCCAGACGGTCAAGCTCACCCCGCCCCGCCCGAACGAGAGCTACACGCTTCAGGGCGTCGCGACCCTCGATCGCGACCGGCGACGCGCCGAGGCGATCATCGGCGGTGCCGACGGGGAGTCGTACGTCGACCTCGACGGCGTCGACCCGACGACGTTCGGGTCCAGCGTGCATGTCGCCATCAAGGAGATCGGCTGGTCGGGTCAGCTCGGCGACAACAGCGGGCCGGCCGAGGTCGCCGAGATGAACCTCCCGGTCAGCGACGGCGGTGTCGGGTTCTGGTTCGGCAAGGACGGCGTCCCCGCCCTCTCGGCGGAGTCCGCCTACCAGATCATCGTGACCCCCGGCGCCAACGCGACCGCGGATGCCGCGCCGCCGCAGCAGTGGCGGGCGACGTACGAGGCCGAGGACGCCGCTCACTCGGGCTCGGGTTACACCCGCAACGGCCCCGAGGGCAGCCCCTCCAACCTGGGCGGCTTCTACACCTCCGGCTCCTACAACGTCGGCGGCATCCGAACCGACTCCGAGGTGAAGCTCGACTTCGCCGTGGACGTGCCGAAGGACGGGACCTACGACCTGAGCGTGTTCGCGAACTCTCTGAACACCTACAGCCTGGTCAAGGAACAGGGTCCGACCAACGCCTTCATCACGGTCGACGGCAAGCAGGAGCAGGAGATCCACCTGCCGCTCGGCTACAAGTGGGTGGTGTGGGACCACGCCGACACGACGGTCGACCTGACCGCCGGAAAGCACACGATCTCGATCGCAGCCCGGAGCCTCGATGGCACCGAGGGCACTCGTGGCGACGCGATCATCGACAAGATCGATCTCTCCTTGTCGGACCCGGCCGCCACGCAACGCACCTATGAGGGTGAGGACGCGACGCTCACCGACGGAGCACGGGCCGACTACTCGAAGACCGGGGTGTCCGGGTCGGGCGCCACAGACCTCGCCCGGGGAACCGCGACGTTCTGGGTCTACTCCCCCGACGACGGCGAGCACCGCCTCCGGTTCGACACCCTCGGGTCCGGGCGCGTCCGGCTGGCGCTGAACGGACAGAACCTCGGGGTCGTCGCTCGATCGGTGTCGCGTGACGTGTTCCTCTCCGGCGGCATCAACAAGATCACCCTGACCGCGGAGCAGGGCAGGCTGCTGGTCGACCGGCTCCGTGTCGGTCCGTCGGCGGGCGCGCTGAGATCGGTGACCACCCAGGCCGAGGACGGGGCGCTCGAGGGCTCGGCGAAGGTCGCGTCCTACCCACTCGCCGACGGTGGCAAGGCGGTCACCGGTGTCGGTGGCGACCCGGGCAACGGCAACGCGCTGACCCTGGCCACCACGGCGCCTCGGGCAGGGACGTACGCGATCACGGTGCGCTACTCCAACGGCGAGCAGTCACCCGCCTCGCACTACAACCCGGACCCGCTGGCCCGGCACGCGGACGTCAGCGTGAACGGCGATGAGGCCCGCCGGGTCTGGTTCCCGCACAGCTTCCACGACAACGGCTTCTGGACGTTGACGTTCTACGCAGAGCTGAAGGCAGGCGAGAACACGCTGTCCTTCCGCTCCGAGGAGCTGCCGGACTGGAACGGTGAGACCTACATCTCCGACCGCTATCCGGAGCTGGGCCTGAGGTCGCCGTGGGCTCCGAACATCGACCGGTTGACGGTGACGCCGCTGGCCGCGGACTGAGTACGCCGCGGCCGCCCCACCGGGCGGCCGCGGCTCCATCTCAGTGCGCTGAGTGCGCGACCTGGCGGTTGGCGGCCTGGCTGCGCTTCCACGTACGGAAGCTCTCCTCGGTGTTCCCACGGCGCCAGTAGCCGGAGATCGACAGGTCGCCGCGCGGCACCCCGCGATCGCGCAGCAGGTAGGGACGGATCCGCTGCATGGTGACCTCGGCCTCGCCGTGCACGAAGGCGTGCACCCGGCCGAGCAGCCAGGGCAGCTCGCGGACGACGACCTCCAGGGGCGGGTCGACGGTGGCGTCCAGCCAGCGCACCTCGACCCCGGCCGGCGCCTCGACCTGCTGGAGATGCTCAGCGGAGGGAACCTCGATCACGGCATAGCCGACGGCGTCGGCCGGCAGCGCCGCCAGCGCCGCCCGGATCGCGGGCAGACCGGACTCGTCGCCGACGAGGAGGTGCCAGTCGGCGGCCGGGTCAGGAGCGTACGTCCCACCCGGCCCGCGCACGGTGACCACGTCACCCGGGCCGGCCGTCGCCGCCCACCGGCCGGCGACACCCTCGTCGCCGTGGTGCACGAAGTCGACGGCCAGGGTGCCCTCGGCGACGGAGGGGCCCAGAGCCGTGTAGGTGCGGCAGACGGTCGAGCCGTCGCCGACCGGGATCTCCAGACGCACGAACCGGTCGGTGCACACGCTGCCCTCGAACGCGGAGAGATCCTCGGCGCGGAAATGGACGCGGGTCATCCCAGCACTGAGACGCCGGGTCGAGGTGACCACGACCCGCGTCTCCGGCTTTGTCTCCGGCTTCACCGCGCGAAACATGAGGGGAGCCTAACCTAATTTCCGAGAAATGCGGATGACGCCTCGCGGACTGCCCTAGAGTTGCGCCGTGCTCTACTCCGCCGGGTTCGAGTTCGAGTATGCCCTGGTGACGGAGTCGCCCGACGTAGGCGCGGGCTCGTTTCGCGACAAGGGCAGCTTCCATGACTTCGGGGATCTCGACTTCGACACCCTTCAACGCGCCCTTGCCGACGGCTCCGGCACCACCGACGAAGGCCTCGTCCGCGGTGACCTGGGGATCAAGAGCGGCTACTGGTACCTGGAAGGCGACGAGCGGTTCGACGCCGACGGCACCTTCACGACGATGCTGGTCAAGGGCGTGGAGATCCGCACCCCGATCTGCTCGAGCACCACCGAGGCCGCCGACCGGCTGATCGATCTGCAGGACGACATCTCCAAGCGCCTCGCTCCCTTCGGTCTGCACCTGGGCATCGTCGGCTTCAACCCGGTCCGCGAGGCGTACGTCCTCGACCCGCCGCTCAACGAGTGGGAGCAGAAGATGCGGGCCGAGCATCGTGAGTACGACCACGCCGAGGTCTCCAACCTGAGCTACGGCCCCGACATCAACCTCTCCTTCCCCGGGTTCTCCGCGGAACAGGTCGTCGAGGTGACCCGTCGGCTGACCTACTACAGCCCGTTCATGGTGCCGTTCAGCTTCAGCTCGCCCTTCCACGCCGGCCGGGCGTGGCGCGGCCCCAGCAAGCGCACCTACGAGCGCACCTGGCGACGGGTCGCGGCGCGCTGCTTCGTGGACCCGCCCGCGGGCGCCGGACCCACCATGGTCCATCCGCCGCGAATCCCGCGCGAGGAGGGACGCATCGAGTTCAAGGCCTACGACGCCTTCCTCTCCCGCGACCTGCTGCTCGCCGGCGCGGCGCTGACGCTCGGCGTCTGCCTCGCAGACGATCTTCCCGGGCTGGCCGACGCGCCCAGTCGCGACCTGCACCAGAGGGCCGCGACCGCGGCCTTCGCCGACCCGGAGATCGCCGCCGGCGCCCGCGAGGTGCTCACAGCGGCCCGCCGGGCACTCACCGAACGTGCTGGCCTGCGGCACGAAGCCGGCCACCTCGCCTGTCTGGACCAGTTGCTGAGCGAGAAACGGACCCCAGCCGATAGCCTTCTGGACGCATATTCGCACACCGGCCTGATGTACCACCCGGAAGGACTTCGTTGACTGATCTGCCCGCCGACCTGACCGCTGACCAACCCATGACTCAGGTCGCAGAGGCCGACGTAGCGATCTGTGGAGCAGGCCCGATCGGCGCCGCGACGGCCATCTTCCTGGCCCGGCCCGACCTGCGCGTGGTCCTCATCGACCACGACCCCGCCGACGACCCCGCCCACGTCGCGACCTACCGCTACTCGGGCGGAAGCATCCGGTGGACGTGGCCCGACCCGGTCAAGCGCGAGATGACGACCCAGACCGAGCAGTTCATCCGCGGCGCCGCGGCCGGCGCAGACGCGGAGCTGGGCATGATCGAGAACACCTACCACCTGCTGCACACCGGAGAGCACATCCCCGCACTCAACGTCTCCGCGACCGGGCTCGTCGGGCTGCTCCGCGACCAGGCGCAGGAAGCGGGAGCGACGTTGGTCGACGCGCTCGTCACCGGCGTACGCCCTGACGGCAGCGGTCATGTGGTCGAGACCTCGCGCGGCGCGATCCGCGCCGGCCGGGTCCTGTGCGCGATGGGCGCGGCGAACGCCTCGGTGTTCCCGCAGATCAGCGCAGAGGCCGAGAAGCGCCAGCTGTTCGTGCTCGACCTCCCGGTTCCCCCCGAACGCGAGCAGCTGCCCCACACGATCGTGCCGATCGGCGACGGCTTCGGCTATGTCTTCGTGAAGCTCATCGACGGCCAGCTGCGCGTCGTCGTCGGGCAGGAGGACATCGTCGAGGACGAGGACACCTCGGGCCCCGTCGACCACTGGAAGGAGATCCTCGACAGCGGGCTCGCCACGACGCTCCCCTGGCTCCGCGATGCCCGCGTCGACGACATCCTCTGGGGCGTCGACACCGCGCAGAAGACGCTGGTGGTCGACGAGCCCAGTCCGGGCGTCCTCGTCGCCAACTGCGGTAGCGCCATCCGCTCCGCGGCCTGGCTCGGACGTACGCTCGCCGAGCGGCTCGCGCTCGGGAACTGATGACCGGCCGCGGCCGGGGTGAATCCTTTTGCGGCCTGGACCACTCCTATCTGCGATAGCCCGCGCCGCGGGCAGAACAGAGAGGACCACACGTGATCGACGTAGGAAGCACGATCGAGAACACATCCGTGGAGCTGAGCGACGGCACGGCAGCCGATCTCCTCGGGGAGGGCCACCGGGGCACGCTCATCTACTTCATGCGAACCACGACCTGCATGATCTGCAACGCCCACGTACGCACCCTCACGTCCAACGCGAAGGACTTCCGCGACCGAGGCGTTCGGGTCCTGATCGCTGTCCCGGAGGAGGCAACCGCAGCCCAGGCGTGGGCGAACCGGCGGCAGATCGCGTTCGCCGTCGTTCCGGGCCTCCACGGTGACCTCGGCCTCGCCCGCCGCCTGCTCGGCTCGATGATGCAGTCCGGAACCATCGTGGTGGACGCCACCGGCAGGGTCACGTACGCGGACATCGTCACCATGCCCACCGGCGGATACCGTCACCGCGATGCCCTCGCGGCGCTCGACGCCCTGCCGCAACGCGCGGGGTGATCATGACCGACGGTGGTACGCGCCGCCCGTGGCCCGACACGGCTGTCGTCCGGTCAGCGCAGGCCGGCGACGAGGCCTCGATCTCGGTGCTCATCGAAGGGGCCCACCCAAACGTGCGGCGGTTCGCCGCGTCGCTGTGCATGAGCGAACAGGACGCAGAGGATGCGACGCAGGAGGCGCTGGTCATCCTCTATCGCAAGATCGGGACGCTGCGAGCGACCGGAGCGTTGGCGTCGTGGATGTTCACGATCGTGCGCAACGAATGCGTACGTCGCTGGGCCCTCAGCAGGAGGCACGTCCTCGTCGAGGTGACCGATCTGCCCCTTCGGGCGAGCTCGTCGGCGGAGGAGACCGCCTTGGCAGGGATCGAGGCTCGCCTTGTCGCCGCGGCCATCGCGGGGCTTCCACCCGACCAACGGCAGGTGTTGCTGTTGCGCGACGTCCACGGCTACAGCGGAAGATCGGTCGCGAAGCACCTGGGGCTGAGCCTGCCCGCGATGAAGTCACGCCTGCATCGCGCCCGAGCAGCGCTCCGGGCCGGCCTCGAAGAAGCGGTCTAGCTGCTCAGCCCAGCTCGGCACGGGTCGGCGGGTTGGCACCGGCGCGCGAGACGGTGACCGCCGCCGCCCGGACGCCATGGGCGAGCACCTCGCGCCGATCGCGGTCGAAGTCGTCCCAGAGCGCGTCGACGAGGCCCGCGGAGAACGTGTCGCCGGCACCGATGGTGTCCACGACCGTCACCTTCTCGGCCGCCACATCGATCCGCTCGGACGCGGTGATCCAGCTGGCGCCGTCGCCGCCACGGGTCACCGCGACCGCACCGGCACCGAGCTCGAGCAGCCGCGCGGCCGCCTTGTCGAGCCCGATCCCGGGGTAGAGCGTCTCCAGGTCCTCGTCGCTCGCCTTGACCACATCGGCGTACGCCGCCGCCCGCTCGATCCGCGAGACGACCTCCTGGCCGGTTCCGGTCAGCGTGGGCCGCATGTTGATGTCGTAGAGGACCCGGACGGAGTCGGGGAGCCCGTCGAGCAGCGCGAAGACCGTCTCGGCGCCCGGCGCGAGCACCGGCGCGAGCGAGCCGACGTGGACGAACCGCGGCGTCCCCACCGCGATCTCGCCGAGCTTCCACTCCAGGTCGAAGACGTACGTCGCCGACCCGTCGGCCGTGATGGTGGCCTGCGCGGTCGAGGTGCGGGCCAGCACGTGCGGGTCACACGCCATCCGGACCCCGGAGTCGGCCAGGTGGGCGGCCAGCGCCTGCCCACGAGCGTCGTCGGCGTAGGAGGCGGCGTAGCGCACCGGACGGCCGAGCCGGCCCAGCGCGACGGCGACGTTTGCGCCGCTGCCGCCGGGATGGTCCTTGGTCACCCCGTCAGCCGTCGTAACCACGTCGACAAGCGCCTCACCTACCACCAAGACGTCAGCAGCGGCATTGTCACGATCCAGGCTGGTCACGGCGGCAGATTAGCAACTCGGCGTACGAACGAATTTTCCGGGGTTGACCAGCAGAAACCGCCTACTGTCCAGTAACCCACCGCGGATGGGCAACCGCTCTAGACCGCGTGCGACCATTGAGGACGTGACCGAAGAATCCACCGAGACGACTGGTGGTCCGCAGGGCCCGACCCCCGCCCAGCCGACCGTAATCCACGAGGGTCTACCGACCCAGCTTCCGGACATCGATCCCGAAGAGACCAGTGAGTGGCTCGGCTCGTTCGACGCGATGCTCGAGTCGAGCGGACGCGAGCGAGCCCGCTACATGATGCTGCGTCTGCTGGAGCGAGCCCGAGAGAAGTCCGTCGGGGTCCCCGCACTGCGCAGCACGGACTACATCAACACCATCCCCTCCGACCGCGAGCCGTGGTTCCCGGGCGATGAGGACATCGAGCGACGCATTCGGGCCTTCATCCGCTGGAACGCCGCCGTCATGGTCTCCTCCGCCAACCGCAAGGGCCTCGAGGTGGGCGGCCACATCGCCACCTACCAGTCCTCCGCGAGCCTCTACGAGGTCGGCTTCAACCACTTCTTCCGCGGCAAGGACCACCCCGGCGGCGGCGACCAGGTCTTCATCCAGGGCCACGCCTCCCCCGGCATCTACGCCCGTGCGTTCCTCGAGGGCCGGCTCAAGGAAGAGCAACTCTTCCGCTTCCGCCAGGAGGTGCAGCACGGCGTCGGCCAGGGCATCTCCTCCTACCCGCACCCGCGCCTGATGCCGGACTTCTGGGAGTTCCCGACGGTCTCGATGGGCCTGACCGGGATCAACTCGATCTACCAGGCCCGGTTCAACCGCTACATGCAGAACCGCGGCATCAAGGACACCTCCGACCAGCGCGTATGGGCCTTCCTCGGCGACGGCGAGATGGGCGAGCCCGAGTCGCTCGGCGCCATCCGGGTCGCCGCCCGCGAAGAGCTCGACAACCTGGTCTGGGTGATCAACTGCAACCTGCAGCAGCTCGACGGCCCGGTGACCGGCAACGGCAAGGTCATCCAGGAGCTGGAGTCCAACTTCCGCGGTGCCGGCTGGAACGTCAT
>NZ_JBEZZS010000032.1:0-60770 GCF_040639295.1 Nocardioides sp. NPDC023903
ACCGCCTGGGAGGCCTCCCACCTCAAGGTCCAGGTCATCGACAAGGGAGCCGGACCGATCCAAGTCCACCTCTCGGGCAACGCCACCTTCCTGCGACTGCCGAAGATCCTCGACAGCCTCGAGACGCTGCCCCAGGACCGCCCGATCCGGCTGGACCTCACCGGACTGCACCACCTCGACCACGCCTGCCGCACGGCACTCACGAACTGGGCCATGCAGCACAGCGACCCCGGATCCGTGCAGATGACCGAGCTGGCCAAGGTCGGCGCCGGCAGCTAGGACGCCGGCGAGATCATCGGGCCCAGTGGCACCGACAGCGTCGTCGCGTGGCACTAGGAGGTGGCGTATGTGCTGCAATCAGTGCGACTGTTCTCATCGGGAACGGAGCCGGATCAGGCGGTCCGGGTTCTCTCGCCCCTTCGGGGAGATGTTTGTGGTGGTCAGAGTAGAGCTCGTCCCCGACCAGTAGGACGGTGCGGACCGGCCGTCAGAGCTGGACACGCCCTCCGGCGTGGCGGACTCGTAGCACGTAGAGCGACCCTTCGCCGAGCGCGCTGACCAGCAGCTCGTCACCGGCGACGGCGGTGCCGGAAGGGGCCCAGGCCCAGCCACTGCTGCCCGACTCCAGGTACGGCGCGGTCGTCCCCTCACCCACACACGACTCGAGCATTGACCAGCCCATGGAACGGGATATCGGCGTAGCTGTGCCACTACCAGCGTTGCCGTTCGTCGGGCCGAGCGAAGCTGGTCGATAAACGTGCAGAAATGTGCGCGATTTCACGACTCTGAACGGGGGCAGTCGCGCCATTTGAATGGCTTGTCCCTGAGAGGCGTACTCCCAAGGGGTGCTCCGACAGGGCATCCCAGATCGCTGAGGCGGCGCATACCGTCGATATCGGAGACAAGACTTTCGCTGTTATCAGGAAACGGAGACCATGAGTATCAAGAACGAGATCCCAGCCGCAGGTACTTCCCCGGTGATGGACAGGAGAAGCCTGCTTGTAGCCGCCGGCGTCGGTGCCGCGGCCGTTGGCGGGATGTCATTCGCCAGCGCTCCGGGGGCCTTCGCCGCGGGCGGCGATGGAAGCGGTAAGGGCGGTCCGGACAACTGGTACACGAGCAACAAGGTGGTCGTGGAGAAGGTTTCCTTCGACAACCAGTACAAGATGTCCATCACGGGGAACCTGTTCAAGCCCAAGGGCTTGAACGAGCGCAAGGCGCACCCGGCGATCGTGGTCGG
This sequence comes from Nocardioides sp. NPDC023903, assembly GCF_040639295.1. Taxonomy (NCBI): domain Bacteria; kingdom Bacillati; phylum Actinomycetota; class Actinomycetes; order Propionibacteriales; family Nocardioidaceae; genus Nocardioides; species Nocardioides sp. NPDC023903. Next base: position 1,241 of record NZ_JBEZZS010000032.1, read on the forward strand.
GCACCCCATGGGCGCGGTGAAGGAGCAGAGCTCGAACCTCTACGCCACGAAGCTGGCCGAGCAGGGCTTCGTAGCGCTGGCGATCGATCAGTCGTTCTGGGGCGAGAGCGAGGGGCAGCCCCGGCAGGCCGTCCTTCCCGATGTCTACACCGAGGCGTTCATGGCGGCGGTGGACTTTCTGGGGACCCGCAAGTTCGTCGACCGTGAGCGGATCGGTGCGCTCGGGATCTGCGGCAGCGGCAGCATCGTGATCAGCGCCGCGAAGCTGGACCCGCGGATGAAGGCTGTTGCCACGGTGAGCATGTATGACATGGGTTCGGTCAACCGCAGCGGCCTCAACCACTCTCAGTCCGTGGAGCAGCGCAAGCAGATCCTCGCGCAGGCAGCCGAGCAGCGTTACACAGAGTTCACTGGTGGGGAGACGCCGTGGGCCGGTGGAACGCCCCATGAGGTTGACGAGAATTCCTCCGACATCGAGCGCGAGTTCTACGACTTCTATCGCACCCCGCGTGGGGAGTACACGCCGGACAGTGCCACCCCGGAGTCGACGACGCATCGCAAGCTGTCGGCGGAGACGAAGTTCATCAACTTCTACCCGTTCAACGACATCGAGACCATCTCGCCTCGACCGATGCTGTTCATCTCCGGAGACCAGGCGCACTCCCGCGAATTCAGCCAGGACGCATTTGCGCGTGCCGCAGAGCCCAAGGAGCTCTACTGGGTTCCCGGTGCGGGACACGTCGACCTGTACGACGACACCTCGCGCATTCCGTTCGACAAGCTCACGGGCTTCTTCGACAAGCATCTTGCGGCGTGATGGCGGGTTCTGATCGCTGAAACACTGGTCCCGATCCTTGTGCAGCGGCTTGGCTCCGTGGTGGTTTCTCGGGATTCATCGTGCTCGACCACGGCCGACATACAACCCACCTCATAGACAGAAGGAGAAAGCACTAGATGACTGATCGCAGGTTCGCCGGAAAGGTCGCCCTCGTGACTGGCGCCGGGAGCGGCATCGGCCGCGCCACGGCGGTCGCGTTCGCTGCCGAAGGAGCAGCGGTCGCGCTCGCTGACATCGACACAGCCGGCAACGAGGAGACCGCGCGACTTGTCGCCGAACACGGGGGACAGGTGATCGCGGCGAAGTGCGACGTGTCGTCCTCGGACGACATCCAGGCAGTGGTCGAGCAGGCGGTGCGCGAGCTCGGTCGACTCGACATCGCATTCAACAACGCCGGCATCGAGCAGCCGCCGGCGCCCCTCGTCGACATCACCGAGGACGAGTGGACGCGACTGATCGACATCGATCTGCGCAGCGTGTTCCTCTGCATGAAGTACGAGATCCCGGCCATGCTCGAGCACGGCGGCGGGTCGATCGTGAACACCTCGTCCGGGGCCGGCGTCGTCGGCATCCGTGGCCAGGCTGCGTACGTCGCCGCGAAGCACGGGCTTATCGGGCTGACGAAGTCGGCGGCGCTGGACTACGCCGCGGAAGGGATCAGGGTCAACGCCATCTGCCCGGGCATCATCGAGACGCCGATGATGGACAGGTTCTCCGGTGGTACGGAGGAGGGCCGCGCTCGTGTCATCGGACAGGAACCGGTCGGCAGGATGGGCAGCCCCGAGGAGATAGCCTCCGCCGTGCTCTGGCTCTCCTCCGACCTCGGTGCCTTTGCCACGGGCCACGCCCTGGTGATGGACGGCGGCCAGACCGTCGGGTTCTGACGCAGGCCTCTATGCCCCTCGGCGTAGATGACCGGACCAGGCGACCAGACCGCAGCGCACCTTTGGTGTTTGTCGGGTCCCGGAGGCGAACCAGTGGCGGCGACCACGGTGTGCCACGTAATACCCGTCCCTCTCAGCTGACCGCTCTGTCGAACTACCGTCGCCGTATCCCTGGAACGACCACCGACGCCGTGTGACGAGCTCGCGCGTCATGGCTAGTGGCATGGACAGCAAGGAACGGCGCACAATACGAGAACGTCCGCGCCAACGCGGCGTGCAAACGTGGCGGAGGTGGGGCAACCCGGTCGTCGAGAGCGGAGATCCAGGCGATCACAACATCCGCCGTACGGTCGTCTAGCCGATCCTGGGTCAGGCCTCGAAACTTCGTCTGCACATCGGTCGAAGTGAAAGGGTGAGGGCTGCTGCCGCGACCGTACTCGCGCTCCAAGATGAGGATCTGTTCAGGCGTTTCGACCAAGAGCCGGGGTCGAGTCAGTGTCGGGATCTCGTGAACCGACATGGTCGCGAGGCGTCTACGAACGCTCGAAGTGCCGTGGTCGAGGTAGTCATCTGGTCGCAACGGCCGGCCCTCGAGCAGGAGGGCGATGGAAACGGGGAAACACATCCGGGCGGTTTCGCTAGTCAAAACGGGGTCCGGGCAGATCATTGGGCGTAGGAAGGGCGGGACCTCGATGCGGATGCCCTGCACCGCTTCCGGATCCAGCGTGCCTGCTTCCAACACGTCGACGACGGCGTCGATGGCAGGGTGGGCCGCTTCGGCAGGCGGCGTACATCTTGATGGCGGAATGCTCCGCGTGCCAGGTTGTCCCCAGATCCTTCAGCAGTCCCTACCGTCTGGGCCGTGATCCGAATAGCAAACGGCTCTAGGGTACCTACTTGGGCTGGGCCCCGCGGTCGAGCCGACTGCGTCGAATTACCGGTGCAGAGTCCATGAATCCTCACGGCTTCTCGAACACCAACTTGCTATCCGGCGATCGCAACGGCATCCAACTCGATCAGCGCACCGCCGTAGAGCGACTTCGCGACGATTGTGGTCGCTGCGGGCGGCGCGACCACCCCGTGACGTTCGTACGCAGCCGCGCGGGAGTCTCGGAAGGCGGGGAAGTGGTCGTCATTGGTCAGGTAGGCGCGAATCGAAACCGCCAGATCCAAACTGCTGCCGGCGCCTGTGAGTGCTGCGGCAAGAAGATCCCACACCAGTTCGGCCTGCGCGGCGAAGTCGCCGGGATGAACCACGTTGGCGCTTTCATCGACAGGGAGTTGACCAGCGACATGAAGAGTGGCGGTGGCCGGCCCGACCACTACGACGTTGGAGTACTGGCCCACAGGGGGAGGTGTGCCGTCGGGACTCAGGAACGTAATTGCCTCAGACATGTCTTCAATCACCGGACGCTGTTTCGGTCGAGCTCTTCGTCCGCAAGGGTCAAACCGTGATCCAGCGCGTCGAGCAGGCTGTGAAGGTCTCCTTCGGGCATAACGAGGGCTGGGGAGATGAAGACTGACGTCTGCTCCCCGCTCGTACCGATCAGTGCTCCCGCGTCCGCTGCTCGAGCCGCGATTCTGGTTGCAAGCGGGGGTACAGCAGAATCGCCTCGCCACTCGCGCCAGTCAGGCCCTTGCACCTCAACAGTCCAATGCATGCCCCGGCCGCCGATCCGCAACACGCTGGGATGCTTGGCTGCGATGACGGCCATCCTTGCGCTGATCAAGTCGTCCATTGCGTATGCGCGATTGACCAGATCGGTGCTTGCCATGGTCGCGATGGTGGCGCGAACAGCGGCGATGGTCAGAGGATGGCCGCGGAAGGTGCTGTAGGTCTGCCAGGTCCAACCGTCCATCCGCTCCAGCAACTCCCGCGAGACAACCACGGCTCCCGCCGGAGCTCCGCCTCCACCAACGTGCTTCCCGAGTGTCACGATGTCCGGCTTGGTCTTGCCGTTCTGGTATGCGAACCATCCGCCGTTGCGACCGAGCCCGGTCACGACCTCGTCCGCGATCCACAGGGCACCAGCTGCCTTGGCGTGGCGTGCGAGCTCGTCCTGGTAGTCAGAGTCGTAGTACACGCCGCCCTGCGTGTAGTCGACGATCACGGCGGCCGTCTCCGAGAGAGCCTCGGGAACGCCGGACAGGAGCTCAGTGATCGGTGTTGAGCTTGTTTCGCCGAAGCGGTATCTCCCAGGTCCCGGGACCTGCACCACGTGAGCGCTCGGAGGGACGGGACGGAAGCCCCCCGTTAGGGACGAGAGCCCACCATGCCACTGAGGCTGGACGGTCATGTCACGGGACAGGCCAGTCATGCCGTGGTATGCCCGCTCCCGAGTCGCGAGCGTCTGCCGGCCGGTGATCGACTGGGCCAGTGAGAGGGCCAAGTCGTTCGCCTCGCTGCCACTCAGAAAGAAGCGGACGGCTCCTACCCAATCCAGGTCGTCACCGAAGGCGGTCTCGACGAGCTCGCGCGCCGCTTCTTCGCGGTCGACCCAGAGCCAACCCTCGTTGACAACCGGTGCCTCGGCGGCCTTGCGAATGGCCTCGACGATGGCGGGATGCTTGTGCCCGAGGGCGCCACCAGTGTTGCTTCCGTCGATCAGCCATCGGCCGTCCGACATCTGGAACCGGACGCCCTCGGCGCCGATCACCTTCTTGCTCTTGTCGTCTCCGCTGTTGATTCCGGTGAACAGCAAACGGCTGTCGGTGTTCATGACTCCTCCTTGATTGCCGACAGACTACTGTCGACAATCCCCAGAACACAACCAGATTTACAATGAATGTTCATTGTCGACTGTCTCCGCTACCATTCAGAGCATGCCGTCGAAACCATTGGCTCCGGTCGCTCGTCTGAGATTGGCGGACCTTGCTTACCAAGCGCTGCGCCGGTCGATCATTGACGGCTCACTCGAGATGGGGGAGCGACTCAAGGAGACTGAGATCGCCGAGGAGCTCCAGATGAGTCGCGCTCCGGTCCGGGAGGCTATCCAGCGCTTGGCCGGTGAAGGACTCGTGGTGCGCGAAGCCCATCTGGGCGCGCAGGTGCTCAAGGTTACTGCTGAGGATGTCGCCGACTTGTATAACGTGCGGCTCAGCCTCGAGACGGCCGCCCTGCGGCTCTATCTCGCGAATGGGGTCGACAAAGCACCGCTGAGCCAATTGATGGACGACATGAAGTCTGCGGCCGCCAATGCTGACGTAGATGGCGTCGTCGCTGCTGAGCTGAACTGGCATCGTCACATCGTCGAGGCGTCCGGTAGCGCGCTGATTCGGCGCATCTTCGGTGAGCTGGAGGGAAGGGTCAGTCTGGTCGCCTTTCTTGAGGACAGGCTGCTCCACTCGTCCTCGTCGAAGGACATGCTCTCGACCGAACTCGGGTTCATTGTGTCCGAGCACGACGCAATCAGCGAAGCAATCATCGCGGCAGATGACGAGACGGCCGTCGCGCTGTTCGAGCGGCACTTCCATTCCACCGTCATCGACCTGCTCAAGGAGCTAGGCGGTGATCCCTCACTGCTGCTGGAGCCGATGTCCGATTCCGCGGTGAGCAGAAACTCTGAGGCTGCTCAGCTCGACTGATTCGGCTCCCATCCTCGAGGTTGTGAGTGCCTCCGCGCGGCGTGGAGGCACTCACAACTTTCCGAAGAGCTATCAGTATGTGACGACGGCCCGGAGTCCCTTGCCCTGTCGCATCTCGTCGAACGCGGCGGAGACATCCGCGAGTCCGATCCGGCTTCCAATCAGCTCATCCAGCGGGAGCTTGCCTGCCAGATACAGGTCTGCCAGCATCGGGAATGTGAGGGATGCGTTCGCGCTGCCGTAGCTGCAGCCGATGATCGTCTTGCCATTCAAAGCGACGTCCAGGACATCAAGTGGCAGCCTCGCTCCACGGGTGGGCATGCCCACCAGCACGGTGGTCCCTGCGGCGCGCGTCATCGCGACGCACTGTTCGGCGGTATCCACCCGACCGGCTGCCTCGAACACGAAGTTCGCCCCTCCGTGGGTCTCCTCGATGCACGCGTCGACTGGGTCGTGCTCTCGTGCGTTCACGACGTGCGTCGCACCGACCGCTCGAGCAGCTTCCAGCTTCTCATCCGACATGTCGACCGCGATGATCGGATAGGCGCCCGAGACTGCCAGCCCCATGACAACCGACAGGCCGACTCCGCCGCAACCGACCACGATCGCGCTACTACCGGGTGGTACCTGCGCGGTATGGAGAGCAGCGCCAATCCCTGTTGTGGCGCCGCAACCAATGAGCGCGGCGACCTCGAAGGGGAGCTCGTCAGGAACGGCGATGGCGCCGGTCTCGGGAACGACGGCGTACTCGGCGAAACTTCCGACGTTCAGATAGGCATGCACGGCATGACCATCCTGACGGAGCCGGGTGGTGCCGTCGGCCATGACGCATTTGTTGGCCTGAGTGTCGCGGCATGCCCACTGGCGACCGCTCACGCAGTATTCGCATCGAAGGCACGGCGCGAACCACGAGAGGATGACACGTTCGCCGATCCTGGACGGGTCGACACCTGGGCCGACAGACTCGATCACCCCGGCCCCCTCGTGGCCGAGGACCATGGGGGAGGGCATCTTCCAATCTCCAGTGACGACATGCAGGTCGGAGTGGCATACGCCGCTCGCCCGAAGGCGTACTCGCACCTCACCTACGGCGGGGTCAGCCACATCGACCGTGCCGAGTTCCAGGCCTGCAGCTTCGGTGAAGACGAGCGCGTTGGCGTCGATGGAGCTCACTTCGCGGTCCTCCATCGTGGCAAGTCCTCGGACGCGGTAGTGAGCGCGCCATACAGGTCGGGCCGGCGGTCCCGATAGATCGGACGGCTCAGCCGTGTGTCGATGACGTTGCGGCGGTTGATGACCGAGGAGATGATCTCTTCTTCGGTCTTTGATGCCACCGCCATCAGACGGCCCTCTGGGTCAGCTACAAGACTGGTGCCGCAGAACTCCAGCTCGTCTTCGAGGCCGACCTTGTTGGCGGCCAAGACGTAGAGCTGGTTGTCACAGGCACGAGCCGACATGATCGTCGTCATCGGGAACTGCTCTGGTGTAGCGAACGGTGCCACGATCAGGTCGGCGCCGTTGAGCGCGCTGCAGCGAGCGGACTCGGAGAATTCGTTGTCGTAGCAGATGTTGATGCCCATCGAGAAGCCGCCGACGGCAGTGGTGTTGAAGTAGCTGCCATTCCGGAAGAAGACCTTCTCCAAGGACGCTGTTGCAGCGGGGTGCGTCTTGCGGTACTTGCTCACGATGCTGCCGGAGGGAGCAACCACCATCGCGGTGTCGTACGTCAAACCGGGGCCGTCCTCCTCCAGGAGAGTCGCGACGATGGTGATGCCGTGGCGGCGGGCGGCGTCCTTCACCGCCTGCATGGAAGGTCCGTCTTCGTGCTCAGCGAGCCGCACCAAGGAGGGGTCGTGGCGCGTGAAGATGTACTCGGTGTTGAAGAACTCAGGCAGGACCACCAGGTCGGCGTGATGCTCAGTGGCGGCCACGTTGATGAGGTCCACGGCCTTGGCGACATTGGCCCTGACGTCAGGCCCGCTGTTCATCTGTACCGCGGCGACCACGAGGTCGCTGGTCAGCTTCTGTGTCATGAACGGTTCGGTTCCCATCAGATCTCCCGGATCGTGGTGGCAGTGCCGTCGGAGATGAGCTCGCAGCCGTGGTCGCGGACTACGACCATCTCTTCGGTGATCATTTGGCCAATGTCGGGATGCGTCAGGCTGGGCTCGACGCACATCGCGGTGCCGGCGACGATCTCGGCGTGCTCCTGGAGTGCGAGCGAGGGAGGCTCCGGCATGGCCATGCCGATTCCGTGGGCAAACCGCCCGAGAACCGCGTTGCTGGGGTCGGCGAACTCCGGAACGATCTTGACTACCCGCTTTTCGATTGCGGTATAGGCCTCGGACCATGTGCGCCCCGGACGAACCTCCTCGTACGTAACTGCCATGACGTCGCCGAGCTTGCTGACAATGTCTTTGGAGACCTGCGGCGCGGGGCCATTGGAGGCAAGCCGGCAAAAGTCAGACCAGTAGCCGGCAACCTGGCAACCGGAGTCGACGTAGAGGGCGGTGCGTGGGGCGACCTTGCGATACATGAAGCCTCCCGACCACACCGTTGCGCGGGGATCGGCGGTCACGGAGATATAGCCGAGAGCCTCGGCGCCCCCTTCGAAGAGATAACTGGCCATGCGGCGGTAGATCTCGTCCTCGCGCACACCGACCAGTGATGCCGAGTACAGCTTGTCAAACGCACTGGAGTTGATCTTGGCGGCGGTGCGCAAGTGTGCGATCTCTGCCTCGGATTTGACGAGTCGAAGGCCCCAGAGCAGCTCTGAGGCATCGACGTGCGACGCGTGCGAGGTGCGTCCGCGAAACTTCGCCATCTCCGCTTCCGGCACCTCATACGGCAGCCAGTTGCCGCCCTCGTAACCGATCGTGGGGGAGGAGCCGAGGACGTCTCTGACCAAGTCAACGACCACATCGAAGGCGGGATCATTGGACAGACCGGGCCCCCCGAACGGGATGACAGTGACGTTATGTCCAGTGATCCGTGCCATGCCCGCTTCGACGCTGGAACAGGCGACGTAGCAGTCGCTCGCAGCCGTGTACAGCGCAAGAATCGGCCGCGACATGTTGTTCCATCGGCGGGTTGTATGGCCGCTCAGGTACCGATGGGTGGTCGCGTTGTTCACCACGATGGCGTCGAGTCCGGCGCCGTTCATGGCCTTTGTGAGGCGGGCACGGCGGTCCTCGTACTCGGCGGGTGCGAAGTCCGGGACCCACCCGTCAGCGTTGACGAGTTCATCAGCTGGTTGAAAGGACATTGATTACCTCATATTCGAGACCGATTGCTTGTTGTCGACAGTCGACTGCACTGATCGTGCATGCTGCCACAGATTCTCGATTTGCGCGAGGGCCGTAATCCGCCGTGGCCCGATCCGTACGCGCGTCGGTCGCGGGTCGGGTAGGGCCCTGCTTGGTGTGGGCGGCCGAGGGCTCCGTGCAAAAAGTCGCCGGAGCCCTTGACTCGGCGTCGCATACTGTCGACAATCGACGGAATGTCAGACGCGTCGGCCTCGGAGGCCGGAGCTGACCAGGCCGAACCCATAAGGAGCCCCAGATGTCTGATCGCCGAAGGAACCTCTCGCGTCGAGGGAGTGCACTACTCACGCTCGTGTCGCTCAGCACAGTGGTGCTGAGTGGGTGTGGGTCTGGTGCAAGCGGAGATGAAGGTCAGGAGTCGGCCGACCTCGCTCAGGCCAACTTGACCTTCGCTGACTACGGCGGCGACCTCAGCGAGGCTATGAACTCGTCCTGGCTCGAGCCGTTCAGTGAGGAGACGGGCGCGAAGTTCACCCAGGACCCGAGCATGGATCCTGCCAAGATCAGGATTCAGGTCGAGACCGGAAACGTGGAGTGGGACCTGGCAGAGGTTGACACGTGGCTTGCGAATCAGCAGTGCGGGAAGCAGTTCGAGGAGCTCAACCCCGGGACGCTCGATGCCTCGAAGTTCAGCGATGGCTACGTCACCAACAAGTGCGGTGTTCCGGTGCTCGGGTGGGGAGCAGTGCTGGCATACGACAAGAGCAAGTTCGGCGACGATCCTCCGACGTCGTGGGCAGACTTCTTCGACACCAAGAAGTACCCAGGCAAGCGGTGCGCGCCGGCGTCTAGTCCTCCGGGACAGTTCAACATGGAGGCAGGGCTGCTGGCGGACGGGGTAGCGCCAGATGAGCTCTACCCTCTGGACGTAGACCGCGCGATTGAGAGGTGGCGTCCCATCGCGGATGACACTGCTTTCCTGGAGTCGTCGACCCAGCAGGTCGACACGATGATCTCGGGCGGCGCTGCGATGTGCATCGCCTACTCGTCGCGTGTCTATGACGCCGTCAAGGGCGGCGCCAATTGGCAGGCGGTCTGGCCCACGGTCATTCGCAACTGGGACAACATCGTGGTGCTGAAGGGTTCGGCCAGCAACGAGGATGCCAAGGCGTTCCTGGACTGGATGTCGGACCATCCCGAAGCCCAGGACCAGCTGGCCGAACAGGTCGCCTTCGCCTCCACAGCCGATGACAGCACAGGGCGTGGGGACCCGCTGCTCGCGGAGTATCTCGTCTCGAACCACCGTGACGAGGGCACCAGCATCGACTTCGACTGGTACGCCGATGGCGTGGACGCCGCGTCGATGAAGTGGCAGGAAGCATTCGTCGGATGACGGTCGCAGATTCCGAAGAGACCAGACCATCAGTGGGAAGGTCGGGACGAGCATTGGGCACAAGGTGAATGCCTCTTGTGCCTTAAAGCAGGAGCGTTCATGGAAGCGCCACTGCCCATGATATTCCGTCGCGAGTCGCACCTAAGCCAGGAGAAGTACCGAAGATGACCTCAACCGTAATCGATGCGCCCCGGCGATCGCATCCACCAGGTCGAAGTATCAAGGCTAGATTGATGTTCAGCCCGACAACGCTCTTGATCCTTCCGGCGCTGGCCATCATGCTGATCTTCTTCGTCGTGCCAGCGATCACGATTCTGTCGCGGGCGTGGACCGATTACCAGGCGCCCCAGGTAGGCGGATGGGACAACTTCACGTGGTTCTTCACCAACACCGTCAACATTAGGATCCTGGTCCGAACCTTCGCCGTCTCCCTGCTGGTGACGGCCATCTGTCTAATCATGGCGTTTCCGTTCGCATATCTGATGACGCTGGTGTCCCGGAGGTGGCTCGTGGTCATGATGACCGCGGTCCTTCTCCCCTTCTTCACCAACTACTTGGTCCGGATCTTCGCCTGGGTGGTCCTACTCCAGGACAACGGCCTCGTCAACAAGCTGGCAGGTGTCTTCGGTATCGGGCCCTTCGAGATCATAGGCAGTACGTTCGCGGTGGCGATTGGAATGGCTCAGACCTTGCTGCCGCTCATGATCCTTCCGCTCTACTCTGTACTCCAGGGAATCGACCGCAATCTACTGCGCGCATCTGAGAGCCTCGGAGCCTCGCCCCTCAAGTCGTTCACGCGGATCTACCTTCCGCTGGCTTTGCCGGGAATGCTTGCGGGCAGCGTCCTCGTGTTCGTCTTCGGCCTCGGCTTCTATCTCACGCCGGCGGTCCTGGGTTCTCCGCAAAATTCGATGCTCGCGCAACAGGTCGTCACCCAGGTGCAGGACCTGCTGGCCTGGGGGCGTGGCGCTGTAATGGGCATGGTTCTAGTGGTCGTGACGCTTCTTCTGCTCGCTGTCGCGATGCGCTTCGCGCGCGGTGCGGTCAGCGCTGCCTACGGAATTAGGTGAGCTGCATGAACACCCGACGCACGCTCAGCCGATCAATCCAGCCGGCTCGCCTCCTTCTGGGATTCGTTGCTGCCCTTGTCGCAGGTTGGATGCTCCTGCCCACCCTCGTCATCATTCCTTTGAGCTTCTCGTCCTCACATGCCAGTTTCCAGTTCCCGCCCCCGGGATGGTCGTTGGACCTTTACCGGAACCTCGCGTCACCCGTCTGGTTCAACGCCACCATGAACTCCTTACGAATCGCAGCCGTGGTGATGTGCATCAGCACCGTCGTCGGAACCGCTGCGGCGTTGGCGCTGGACCGTTCGAAGTTTCGAGCGAAGGGCGGCATCACAGCGCTGTTGTTCGCACCCATGATCATCCCGACTGCCGTAGTCGGCATCGGCGTCTACGCGACCTTTCTCGAGTGGAATCTCACTGGCACCTACTTGGGGTTCATCATGGCGCACTGCGTCGTCGCAATGCCCATGGTTCTGGTCGCCGTGACATCTAGCCTTCGGGTGTACGACCGCAATCAGGAGAGCGCCGCAGCGAGTCTTGGCGCTGGACCGGTGAAGACGTTCTTCCAGGTCACGCTGCCTCAGATTCGTGCTGGCGTGGCTACCGGTGCGGTTCTGGCCTTCATCGAGTCCTTTGGGGAAGTGGTCATCTCCCTCTTCCTCGCCAGCCCCCGTCTGCAGACACTGCCCGTCCTGATGTTCATCAGCATGCGGCGTGAGGTTGACACCACAGTTGCAGCGGCGGCGACGGTCATCCTGGTGGCAGCAGTCGTCGTCATCCCGTTCATCGCCCTGCTACAGACAAGGAACCACCATGTCCAGTCCTGATCTGACGACGGGCGGCAGCCTCTCACTTCGATCCCTGGCGAAGCGATACGGCCAGGTTGAGGCGCTTATGAACGTGTCCCTTGAGATCGAGGCAGGTGAGTTCGTCACGTTCCTGGGCCCGAGCGGATCGGGCAAGTCCACGACGCTCAACCTGATTGCCGGGTTCCAGGACCTGACCTCGGGCGAAATCCTCATGGACGGCAAGCCATTGCAGGACGTCAAGCCCCACAAGCGCGAGCTCGGAATTGTCTTCCAGAACTACGCTCTGTTTCCCCACATGACGGCCGGAGAGAACGTGGCTTACCCGCTGCGGCAACGCAAGGTGCCCAAGGGGAAGAGGATCGAGCGCGTCGAGGAGGCATTGGCTTCGGTGGGACTGTCTGGCTACGCCAACCGGTACCCGCGAGAGCTGTCTGGCGGTCAGCAGCAGCGGGTGGCAGTCGCTCGAGCGCTCGTATTTCAGCCTCGCGTCCTGCTGATGGACGAACCGCTCGGAGCACTGGACAAGCATCTCAGGCAGACCCTTCAGCTGGAGATCAAGAGGCTGCACCGACAGCTTGGCATCACGTTCATCTACGTGACGCACGACCAGGAGGAGGCTTTGGTGATGTCTGATCGGATCGCGGTCTTCAACAGCGGCGCCATCGAGCAGGTCGGAAGCCCAACCGAGCTGTACGACACGCCAGCCACCCCCTTCGTTGCCGGGTTCCTCGGTGAGACCAATGCGATCCCTGGCGTTATCAAGGCCAACGCCGAAGGTGTCCTCGTTCACCCGTCGGGAACCTGTCGTACCGACCCGGCGTCGAGCCAGGGTCATGGCGAGGCAACGCTCTTCGTGCGTCCCGAGAAGGTGCGCATGGTCACGGAGCGAAAGCCCGTGAGTGAGGACGAGAACTGCATCTCGGGGTGCGTCAAAGAGACCGTATACATGGGTTCGTTCCAGAAGATCATCGTCGCCGTCGAAGGCAGCGATGTCACGGTCACCGTCATGGAAGACACCGGCGCCGCCCTGCCGGACATCGGATCGCCGATCACCGTCGCATGGCAGGTGACTGACTCACGGGTCCTCATCAAGCCAGGAACCGACGCCCTCGGCGCCTCTCCGAGCGTGGATGTCGAGGTGGGCGTCTGATGGGGACCACGCGAATGTTGTATCCATTCATCGACGGTGCGGAGCACAGGCCCAGGACCGATGCCGTCGACGAGATCTACGATCCCTCCACCGCCACGGTGATCGCAACTGCTGCCCGTTCCACGGCTGAGGACGTCGACCTCGCGGTCCGGAGCGCCGGCCGCGCATGGCAGGAAACGTGGCGTCACACCTCACCATCACAGCGCGCGACGGCGCTACTACGCGTCGCCCAGGGCGTCGAAGATCGTCTGGATGAGTTCGCAGCCCTCGAGTCGAGTGACGCCGGGAAGCCGATCAGCTCGGTTCGCGGCGAGATCGCCCTCGCGGTGGACCATCTCCGCTTCTTCGCAGGTGCCGCAAGGGCATTGTCTGGACCTACGGCCGGTGAGTACATCCCAGGGACCACCTCCATGTTGCGGCGTGACCCGATCGGGGTCGTAGGTCAAATTGCGCCCTGGAACTATCCACTCCTCATGGCTGTATGGAAATGCGGACCTGCGCTGGCGGCCGGCAACACCGTGGTCATGAAGCCTGCTGAGACCACGCCATTCACGACGCTGCTGTTGGCGGAGGTCGCTTCTGACTTCCTGCCGCGCGGCGCACTCAACGTCGTCACCGGTGCTGCGCAAACTGGGGAGGCCATCGTCGAGCACCCTCTAGTGCGCATGGTGTCCATCACTGGGTCCACCGCAGCTGGACACCGTGTCGCAGAACTCAGCGCTCGCCAACTCAAGCCAGCCCACTTGGAGCTCGGGGGCAAGGCGCCGGTGGTTGTCTTCGATGATGTAGACCCTGCCCTCGCCGCTCAGAAGATCGCCGGTGCGGCGTTCTACAACGCAGGCCAGGACTGTACGGCGGCGACGCGCATGATCGTCCACAAGAACGTCTATGAGGAATTCGTCCAGGCGCTTACCGCCGCAGCCGCCGGATATGTGATGGGCCCAACCTCGTCAATGAAGACGAACCTGGGCCCAGTCACGAACGCGCGCCAGAACGAGAGAGTCAGAGGGTTCCTCGATCGCTGCCCCGAACACATTGAACGGATCAGCCCAGACAATGCCAATAGTCTGCCCGGCTACTACGTCGATCCGACTGTCCTCGTCGGGGTCGAACAGCACGACGAGGTGGTCCAAGAGGAGATCTTCGGCCCAGTCGTCACTGTCCAAGAGTTTCAGACGCCCGAGGAGGCGCTGGGCTTGGCGAACGGCACCAGGTACGCGTTGGCCGCTTCGGTCTGGACCCGGGACATTGGTCGTGCGATGCGATTCAGCCGAGAACTGAACTTCGGCTGCGTGTGGGTGAACACCCACCTCAGCGTCACGCCTGAGTTTCCCCACGGTGGTGGAAAGGAAACCGGGGGCGGTAAGGACCTATCCATGGCTGTCGTCCACGAATACACCGAGGCGCGGCACGTGATGATCGGAGGCCTAGAGACTTGATGGGTAATCCCGATCCCCGCCACGACATCCTCTTCACCCCCATTCAGTTGGGTCCGAAGACCGCGCCAAACCGCTTCTACCAGACGCCGCACGCAACCGGCCTCGGCGAATCCGCGGCGGCCGGCGCGGCGCTCCGCCGTACCAAGGCAGAGGGCGGTTGGGGAGTCGTCAACACCGAGGCCGTCAAGATCAGCTATGAGTCCGACATGAGCGGATTCCGCGTCATGTCCTGGCTCCTGGACGAATCCGACGCCAGCAACTGGCGGCGCACGTGCGAGGAGGTACACGAGCACGGGTCCCTGATCGGGATCGAGCTGCTCATCACCGCATCAAAGTCTTCGGGTTTCGGCGCTAGAGAGCCCGCCGGGCGGGTGAGCGCCATCCAGAACCCGGGTGACTTCAACGCCGGCTACTACGAGATGGATCTTGACGACATCGCACGTGCCCAGCAGCGGTACGTCGATGCGGCTCTCTTGGCCCGTGACGCGGGATTCGACATCATCAACATCTACGGCGCCGAGGGTGCCGGTCTGCCCTTGGAATTCCTCTCGCCTTGGTACAACCGGCGCAGTGACGGCTACGGCGGTTCGTTGCGCAACCGCGCGAGGTTTTGGCTCGAGGTTCTGGAAAAGGTCGGCGACGCCGTCGGCAGTGACCTGAGCATCACAGCGAGGTTCAACCCTTGTCAGGGCAATGGCCGGACCCCTGCCGTGGATCTCGACCCAGAAGGTCTCCAGTTCATCGAAATGGCAGACGATCTGGTCGACTTCTGGGACATCCAGGTCGGCCGACCAGGTCCGCTCGCGGCGTCGAGTTCGCCGGCGGCGCGCTTCGGCGTGGAGAACTATGCCAGTGCATGGGTGCGTCAGGTGAAGTCGTTGACGGACAAGCCGGTCGTTGCTCCCGGATGGTTCACCTCTGCCGATGCCATGGCGTCGGTGATCTCCTCCGGCCAACAGGATTTGATCGGGGCCGCGCGCCCTTCCATCGCCGATCCTTTCCTTCCCGCCAAGATCCGGTCGGGCGAATTCGAGAGCATCCGTGAATGCATCGGCTGCAATGTCTGCGTATCGCGCTACGACCACGGGGGTCGAATCGTCTGCACCCAGAACGCCACGCTCGGCGAGGAGTACCGGCGGGGGTGGCACCCGGAGCGATTCACGAAGTCTGCACTCTCTGAGAAGCCTGTTCTCATCGTCGGCGCCGGTCCGGCCGGTCTTGAACTGGCATCGGTCCTGGCCCGCCGAGGACACGAAGCTGTGCACGTGGTGGACGCAGCACCAATGGTGGGTGGTCACTACCGATGGGTCTCGAAGCTGCCGGGCCTCGGTGCCTGGGTGCGGATCATCGACTACCGAGAGCAGGTGCTGCAGCAGCACAAGGCCGTAGAAGTCATCACTGACACGAGACTGACCGTCCCAGAGATCCTCGACTACGGCGCTGCTGTTGTGGTCACAGCTACGGGCTCGCAGTGGTCGAGCAACGGGCTCAACGGATGGTCACGGCAGGCGATACCCGGAGCCGACGCCATCGCGTCGTCGTGGCAGTTCACGCCGGAACAGATAATGGCAGGCGATCCGGTGGACGCCGACAAGGTCCTGATATATGACTGCGACGGCTATTACATGGCGCCGAGTCTGGCGGAGAAACTGCTGCTCGAGGGGAAGCATGTCACCGTCGTCACTCCTTACACAGAACTGGGAAGGTGGCTCGCCCACACTGGCGAGCGTGAACTGATCAACCGGATTCAGGCGGCAGGCGCCATGATCGTCACCGGCACGCAGGTAGCTCGGGTCGATGGAGGCCAAGTCTCACTCGTCGGGGGCGGCCTCGCCGCTGAGCCGACCACCGTGCGCGTCGACGCCGTTGTGTGGGTCACTCAGAGAGTCTCCGACGACATTCTCTACCGCGGTCTCGTCGCTTACCCCGCACTACTGCAGTCACACGACGTGGAGCGTGTTCTCCACGTCGGAGACGCCCGTGCCCCTCGCATGCACCTCGCCGACACGATCTTCGACGCCCATCGGCTCGGCCGGGAAATCGACTCTGCGACCCCCGACGTCGCCGCACCCTACATCCGGGAACATCGGGTGTTGGGCTGGAAGGACGCTGACTACGACGCGATCCTCCGCGCGAATCCAACTCCCATCCAGTAAGAGACGAGAGACATATGACGAACGTGGCAGCCACCCCCAGTACCGCCCTCGACCGCGGCATCCGAATCGGGAATCGCGAAATCACAAGCACGGTGACATCCGAGGTCGTGGACCCGTATGCCGGCACAGTGATCGGCCGGGTGAGTCAAGCGAGCGCAGACCAGGCCCTGGACGCGGTCTCGGCGGCCTACCAGGCACTCGACCAGCCGATTCCCGCACATGAGCGTGCGGCGATCCTGGACCGGATCGCGCACGGCCTCGTGGAGCGGCGTGAAGAGCTCGCGGCGATGATCTGCACCGAGGTCGGTAAGCCGATCAGCATGGCTCGGGGTGAGGTCGACCGCGCGGTTACCACCTATCAGCTCTCGTCGGCGGTCGCGCGCCTACGTTCGAACTCGACGGTAGCGATGGATGCCACGGTGGCGGGGGAGGGCAAGCTCGGCTACCTCGTGGGTCGCCCTATCGGGGTCGTCACTGCGATCACCCCGTTCAACTTCCCCCTGAACCTCGTTGCGCACAAGTTGGCGCCGGCCCTCGCAGCGGGTTGCCCTGTGGTGCTGAAGCCAGCACCTCAGGGGCCCTTCAGCGCCTTCTTGCTCGCCGATATATGCGAGGCTGCGGGCCTCCCCGAAGGCTATCTGTCGGTCGTTCCTGGCGACCCGCGAGAGATCAGCGCCGCGATCATCGAGGACCCGCGGGTCGCCGCGATCAGCTTCACGGGATCGGCGGCTGTGGGTTGGCACATCGCCTCGACCGCCCCGAGGAAGAAGGTTCTTCTTGAGCTCGGAAACGCGAGCCCCGCCATCGTTGAACCTGACGCCGACCTGGACCGCGCAGCCGCACTCCTGACGCCGAACGCGTTCGGCTTCGCCGGCCAGACGTGCGTCTCGGTGCAACGGGTCTATGCGCACGCCGACATCCACGACGCACTGGTCGAGAAGCTCATCGAGCGCTCGGGCGGCATCGGTGTCGGTGACCCTCGGAATGCCGAGGTCACCTGCGGGCCCGTCATCGACGACGGGGCGGCCGAGCGGACCCTGGACGCGATCGGGCAGGCGACCGAACTCGGCGCCTCCGTTCACACCGGCGGCGAGAGGCGCTCTGACGGAGTGCTGCCGCCAACCATCCTCAGCGGTGTGTCGCAGAGATCCGACCTGATGCAGAAGGAGGCGTTTGCGCCCGTCCTGAGTGTTCTCGCCGTCGACGGGTTCGACCAAGCGGTTGAGTTCGCCAATGACTCCGTATACGGGCTCCAGGCAGCGATCTTCACTTCCGACATCTCCAAGGCGCTCCGTGCGACCGAGCGACTCGACTTCGGCGGCGTCCTAGTTAACGAAGCCCCGGCATTCCGCACCGACAACATGCCGTATGGGGGCGTTCGCGATTCAGGTAACACCAAGGAAGGCCCTGAATGGACCGCGGCCGAACTGACGGTGAACCGACTCTGCATCCTCTCGAAGTGATGCGGCCCGATCACCAGCGGAAGACCTCGTCGGTGTCGTCATCAGGCGAGTGCTCAACTGAAGGAGGGTCGTTCGACGCGATCCAGCAGGTGAACACGACACTGACGCGTCAGGGCGTGTCCATTGATGACAGCGCGCTCACGAAGTCGTTGTACGCATCTGACGCCTCGATCTACCGGGTCGCTCCCGCAGCGGTCGCGTTCCCTCGCGGCATCGACGAGATCGACGCGATCGTGGAGGCATGCCGAGCCAACGGCGTCTCAGTCACGAGTCGCGGCGCTGGTACGTCGATCGCTGGCAATGCCGTCGGCCCTGGCGTGGTCATCGACCACAGCCGGTACCTGAACTCTGTCCTTGCCATCGACCCTGCGAGTAGGACGGCACGCGTACAGGCCGGCGTAGCGCACGCGACCCTGCAGCGTGCCGCTCTGGCTGAAGGACTTCGCTTCGGTCCAGATCCTTCATCGCACAGTCGCTGCACGATTGGCGGGATGATCGGGAACAACGCCTGTGGATCCCGCGCCCTGGGATACGGCCGGACGAGCGACAACGTCTTGGGGTTGGATCTGCTGACTGCATCCGGCGAACATCTCGGTGTCGGAAGTCTCGCTAGGGCAGGATTTGTCCCTTCGCCTCTCGAGGAAGCCTTGCGGGCAACAGCGCAGCGGTCCTTGGCGACCATCCGGACGAACCTTGGCCGGTTTGGCCGACAAGTTTCCGGATATTCACTCGAGCACTTGCTCCCCGAGCGCGGTTTCGACTTGACTAAGGCGCTGGTCGGGACCGAAGGCACACTCGGCGTCGTTGTCGAAGCGGACGTCCGTCTCGTTAAGGAGCCTGCGCACCGGGTCTTGGTGGTGCTCGGGTTCGCAGACATGATCGCGGCGGCCGCCGCGGTGCCTCCACTGCTCGCATTCGGACCGACTGCATGTGAAGGGCTCGACCGGCGCATCACAGACGCTGTACGAGCAAAGCGCGGTGCCGGCGCAGTACCCGATCTACCACGCGGTTCTGGGTGGCTCTTCGTGGAGATCGTCGGAGATGTGCCGGAGGAGGTCAATGACACCGCTGCTCGTGTCGCCGCGTCCAGCGACGCCGTCGGTTCGCGAGTGGTGCGCTCCGCTTCCGAGATGGCGGCGCTGTGGAGGATCCGTGAGGATGGCTCTGGACTCGTTGCGAGAACGTCGAGCGGTCGACCAGCGCACGCAGGGTGGGAGGATGCCGCGGTCCCTCCGAGCCAGCTGGCTTCCTACTTGGAGGAATTCGAGGACCTTCTCGGCTCACATCGATACCAGGGCGTGCCGTACGGCCACTTCGGCGACGGATGCGTGCATGTTCGCATCGACTTCGAACTCGAAGACGACGCAGGACGACAGCGTTTCGGGGACTTCCTCACGGATGCGGCGCACCTGGTCGCCAAGTACGGAGGCTCGATGTCCGGCGAGCACGGTGACGGGCGTGCGCGAAGCGAACTGCTCAAATACATGTACGCGCCAGAGGTTCTCGATCTATTCGCCGAGGTCAAACGCCACTTTGATCCGAATGGCCTCTTCAATCCGGGGGTGATTGTCGACCCCGCGGCGGCGATTGCCGATGTCCGCTATTCGAAACCTCAGTCGCCATCAAACGCACTGGCCTTCCTTTATCCTGACGACTCCGAAGACCTCGTCGGGGCAGTGCATCGATGCACCGGCGTGGGTCGATGCGTCGCCCCCACTGCGAACTCTGGCACGGCGATGTGTCCCTCGTTCCGTGCTACCCGGGAGGAGAAGGACTCAACTAGAGGCCGAGCGCGTGTCCTGCAGGACGCCGTCTCAGGAAACCTCGGTCCGGCGGGCCTGGCATCATCAGCGGTCGCCGACGCCCTCGAGCTGTGCCTGAGTTGCAAGGCATGTCGTAGCGACTGCCCTACAGGCGTCGACATGGCGAAGTACAAGGCGGAGGTTCTACACCAGAAGTACCGGCGACGCCTCCGCCCGAGGTCACACTACTCTCTGGGCTTCCTACCGCTCTGGCTCCGTGCGGCGGGGTTGGCGCCAGCGCTGTTCAACGCGGTCAGCAAGCGTGGGACCCCGTCCCTGCTTGCGTGGCTCGCCGGGATCGACGAACGGCGATCGATCCCAGCACTAGCGGGGCGCCACGCCCGCGCCGAGTGGTCCCGGAACTCAGAAGTGCGGAGGTCGAGCGGTCATGGGGAGCCGGCGACAACGAGCAAGGATGTCGTGCTCTTCGTTGACACCTTCTCGGACAGCTTTGCCCCACGGAGCCTCGCGGCGGTGCTGTCGGTGCTGAAGGCCGCGGGTTATCGGGTCCATGTGCCGAACCGCAGGATCTGTTGTGGGCTGACCTGGATCTCGACCGGTCAGCTCACGGGGGCTCGCCGTCGGCTACGCGACACAGCGAAGGTGCTGCACCCATTCGTCGAAAGAGGGATGAAAGTGCTGGGCCTCGAGCCCTCTTGCACAGCAGCACTCAGGTCAGACCTCGCGGAACTGGTCGACACTCCAGAGGCGAGGGAGGTGGCAAGTGCGGTCAGCACCCTCGCCGAACTGCTCCAGTCCGATCCTGACTATCAGGCACCCCGCCTTGCGGGCGTCGAGATCCTTGCACAACCGCATTGTCACCATAGAGCAATCTTCGGATGGTCCGCGGATCTCGCGCTGCTGGAGGCGACTGGCGCCAGCGTGACGACGGTGGACGGCTGCTGCGGGTTGGCGGGAAACTTCGGTGTGGAGCGCGGCCACTACGACGTCTCCGTCGCGATCGCAGAAGACCACCTCCTTCCCGCCGTACGGCAGGCGCCGCCGAACACCGTCGTGTTGGCGGATGGATTCTCCTGCCGAACGCAGATCGACGCGCTCGCCCACAGGACGACCGTGCATCTTGCGGAACTGCTCGATACCGGTCCTTCCGCGTTCGGCACACCTCTCAACTAGAGCGGGTGACGAGCTCTGGGAACCCGTTGGCGCCGATCATCTCTTTCGATGACGGATTAGTGGCGTGGCGCATCTCAGGTCTGCCAGCGCAACGACATCAATATTGCGCATGGCGGCATCATCGAATGTCATTGGACGGGACCTTTGTTGCGAATGAGCATGGACAAATAGATCTTCAAAACAAGAAGGTGACGAGTGATCACCGGTTTCGTATGGCTCGAAAGATATTCCTGGCATGACACTGGAAACTATTCTGGTTCGCAGCCGCTGCCGAACTCTGAGAGTCCAGCCTCCAAGGCACGCTTGGCGAGTCTCGTAGAAGTCTCCGGGGTGGGAGAGCACCTTGAGCGATTATCAGTGAGGCCCGCATCGAAGAATGACCTTCTTCGCGTCCACACTGAACACCACGTTTCCAAGATGGAAGAATTGAGCCGGCGGCCCGAAGGCGGGGATGCGGGTGACGGACTATCCCCGTTCGGGCGCGGTTCCTACGACATTGCCAGGTACTCCGCAGGCGGCACAATCGCCGCGGTAGAGGCGGTTCTGACTGGACGCTGCGCCAACGCGTATGCGTTGGTCCGGCCACCAGGTCATCACGCCCTTCCAGATCAGGGCATGGGTTATTGCATGTTCGCCAACATCCCGATTGCGGTCGAGTATGCACGCGAGGCCCACGGGATCGAGCGGGTTGCGATCGTTGACTGGGATGTGCATCACGGGAACGGCACGCAGGACATCTACTACGACGATCCCGCCGTTCTTACTTTGTCCGTCCATCAGGACGGCCTGTTCCCGGCCGACTCTGGCGGGTTGGATGAATTGGGCGTTGGTGCCGGCTCCGGAGCGAACCTGAATGTTCCGCTTCCGCCTGGATCTGGAAACGGAGCCTACGTCGAAGTCTTCGACAAGGTAGTCGTCCCTGCCCTTCGAAGGTTTCGGCCAGAACTCATCATGGTGGCGAGCGGGTTCGACGCGAGCGTTTCCGATCCGCACGGGCGGATGATGGTGACCAGCAGTGGATTCCGGCAGCTCACGCGTGCCCTGCTCGAGGAAGCTGAAAACCTCTGCGGTGGTCGGCTCGTCTTCAGTCACGAAGGTGGCTATTCGTCAGAGTATGTGCCGTTCTGCGGGCTCGCCATGATCGAGGCCTTGTCAGGGAGATCCACTGGGATCCATCACCCCTACGCGGCTTACCACGATCGCTTGCCAGGGCAGGACTGCACTGAGACCCAGGCTTCTGCTATCGCGGCCGCCGCGCGCAACCTTGAACTGGTCCCACGGAATTGACGTCGTCAATGGGTCCTCGAACTTCAGTTGAGACGTCGCAACTCGGCGCATCAAAACGCCCCTGACAGGAGAACTGATTATGACAAGTGTCGAAAGTCAAGTGTCGACCGTCGTGAACCTTGATGGTTTGCAGCAGGCTGCCCGTGATCACCTGTGGATGCACTTCACGCGGCATGGAGTATTCCAAGACTCCGAGGTCCCGGTGATCGTTCGTGGTGAAGGTGCGTATGTGTACGACGCGCACGGTAAGAGGTATCTGGACGGGCTGTCCGGACTTTTTCTCAGCCAGTTGGGTCATGGCCGCGAGGATCTCGTCGAAGCGGGAGCGCGACAGGCCAAGAAGCTGGCGTATTTTCCGCTTTGGGGCTACGCGCACCCAGGCGCGATCGAGTTGGCACATCGCATCGCAGGCTATGCGCCCGGAGACCTGAACAGGGTGTTCTTCACGACGAGCGGCGGGGAAGCGGTCGAATCCGCTTGGAAACTCGCGAAACAGTACTTCAAGCTGTCCGGGAAGTCCGGCAAACACAAGGTCATCTCGCGTTCAATCTCCTACCATGGAACTACGCAGGGCGCTCTCTCGATCACGGGGATTCCCTCCCTCAAGGCGCCGTTCGAGCCGTTGGTTCCATCTACGGCTCACGTCCCCAACACGAATGTCTACCGTGCAGACTCGATCACTGGCGGCCTTCTGGATGGCTCTGACCCCGAAGCATTCGGCCGCTGGGCAGCGGACCAGATCGAGGTCGCGATCCTCAGCGAAGGTGCCGACACCGTCGCTGCAGTTTTCCTCGAGCCAGTGCAGAACGCTGGGGGTTGCTTCCCGCCTCCGCCGGGCTATTTCCAGAGGGTGCGCGAGATCTGCGACAGGTACGACGTCCTGCTGGTATCGGATGAGGTGATTTGCGCCTTCGGTCGGCTCGGCCACATCTTCGGCGCCGACCGTTACGACTATGAGCCCGACATGATCACCTTCGCCAAGGGCATCACTTCCGGCTACTCACCACTTGGCGGGGTGGTCGCCTCCGACCGGCTGATGGAGCCCTTCCTTCAGGGGCACACGAAGTTCCTGCACGGCTACACTTTCGGCGGCCATCCGGTCTCGACGGCGGTGGCGATGGCCAATCTGGATGCGTTCGAAAACGAAGGTGTGCTGCGAAAGGTGGTCGAACGCGAGGGCGAGTTTCGCAGGACGCTGGAGAAGCTGAAGGACCTGCCAATCGTCGGTGACGTGCGTGGCGACGGATTCTTCTACGGAATCGAACTGGTCAAGGACCAAATCACCAGAGCAGCATTTGGGCCTGCCGAGTCCAATGATCTCAGTGACTTCCTGTCGAAGGCTCTCTTCGAGGCCGGGCTCTACTGTCGCTCCGATGACCGAGGCGACACGGTGATTCAGTTGGCACCGCCGCTAATCTGCGACCAGAAACAATTCGATGAGATCTACCAGGTTCTGGACTCCGTACTCACCGAGGCCAGCGAACGCCTCTGAGCTATACGTTTGCAGTGGGCGCAGACGAGATGCAGGGTGCCGAGAGCCAGTATACCGAGACCCTGGGGCCGATGACCCGGAAAGGTCGTCGCCCCAGGGTCCCGTAGATGGGCAGCCCGCGCTCGACTCCTAAATGGACGCCGAGATGACGGGTTGGCCCCGTCGAGGACCGCGCTTGGCCGGCGATCGGTTGGGTCCGATTGCCGGAGGCCGAACTCAAGCGCTGCTCAGGAATCCAGCGGCGGATCAAGGGATTTCGATGGAGACGTTGCCGATGTGCGACTTCTGCATGAAGTATGTCTGCGCCTCGCGGAGTTCAGCCAGTGGGAAGGACTTGTCGACCAGCGGCTTGAGTTGCCCTTGGTTGAGGTAATCGACCAGGTTTCCGAAGCTCTCGGCCTCGGGATTGGCAACGCCGATCATTGTCAGGTCCTTGTAGATGAGGTCGCGCAGGTCGATGGTTGCGAGGGGGCCCGCGATGGCCCCGGCGGTCACGTAGCGACCCGCACGCCGGAGGACCCGAAGAAGCGCGAGGGTGTGGTCGCCACCGACGACATCTGCGACAGCGTCGACCCTCCCGGTGTCGGCGATGATACGTGCCACTGCCTCCTCGAGGTCAGTGACGGTACGAGGGATGAACCATTCTGCGCCGAGCGAGCGCACCATCTCTTCCTTTGACGAGCTGGCGACACCGATGACTCGTGCACCACGCAACCGGGCTAGTTCGATCAATGCCGAGCCGACGCCGCCAGAGGCGCCCGTGACGAGGACGAGCTCGTCCTGCTTGAGGTCGATGCGGACGAGCATCTCTTCGGCGGTGCTGTAGGCGCAAGGAATGCAGGAGAGCTCGGCGTACGACAAGTCGGATTCGACACGCCGTGCGTTGACGCTGGGAACTGTTGCGAACTGGGCGTATCCGCCGTCGGTGTTGTTTCCGACAAACTGGACGCCCCGGCCCCATTCCGGGAGGGCGTAGTCTCGGATCACGGGGTCTACAACGACGCGGTCGCCGATCCGGGCTCGGTCGACGTCCGCGCCGACGGCGACGACGTCACCGGCAATTGAGGCGCCTTGAATGCGAGGGAATCCGATTGCAACCCGGGCTTCGCTGGCAAGCCGCTCGTTGCGTTCGCCTTCGAGCCCTCGTGCGCCGAGGTCTTCAGTGAGACCGGTCGTGACACTAGGGCTGTACCAGCCGGTTCGGGTGTTGAGGTCGGTGTTGTTGATGCTTGACGCGCGCACGCGGAGCAGCACCTCGCCGGGGCCGGGGCTCGGGACGGAAACGTCGTCTCGATAGACGAGCTTGTCCAGTCCGCCGTGGCCGACCAGAACGACACCAGCCATCTGAGTGGGAATCATGAGTCTCTTTCTGCGAGAAGAGGTAGGTGGCCGCGAGCCCGTCGACAGCGGGTCTCGAAGCGATCACCATAGTCGCTTAGTCGACTGTCGACAATAGCCTGACTCGAGGTGCCGCATGGCGTACTGCGCTGCCGAAGCGTCGAGCATGGGCCGTTCCTGCAGCGTCTTGGCGTAGGTCAGGCTGAACTGTCTTGGGGTCGGCGGTGTTGTTCTCGCGGGAGTGAGGCGTTCCAGTCCAAGGGCCGAGTGGACGGCCATTCACCGGATCGGACCAAATTGTCGATAAGACCGATAAGTACCCCGGCCACGGCTTCCACTGCTGGTGGTGTCCGTGCGGTCAGGGGGAGGCCGAGCACGACTTGGCGCGATAGTGCGGGGTCAGAGATGGGGGCTCCGCTGAGGTGGCCGCTGGCGATGTCTTGCGCGATCCCCGCGGCTGGAAGAACGGTCCACCCGTGCCCATCGGCGACGAACTTCTTCTGGAGTGCGAGCGAGTTGGTCTCGACGGCAATCCGGATTTCGGGACCGGTATGTGGGAGTGCTTGGTCGATCAACACACGGAGTCCGTGTCCAGAAACAGGTAGCACCAGAGGTCGCGCGCACAGATCTGTCCAGGTTACCGGTGAGTCGGGGCTCAGCCCTGCTTCTCTCGTCGCGGTCGCCCACAGTTGCTCCTCCAGCAATGGCACCACGTGGATGGAGGGGGAGGTGGACAGGTTATAGAGCAGGGAGAGGTCCAGGTCTCCTTGGTCGAGCCATTGCTGCAGATGTCCGGAATACGCCGTCATCACCCGTAGGTCCACCTCGGGATGCGCGGCCTTCATGCGGGCAACTAGGCGGGTTGCGATGAGATCGATGACCGACTCCAGTAGTCCGATGGTGACGATCCCCGTCACTGGGCCGGTCTCACGTTGTCGCAACTCTGCGCGTGCCCGCTCGAGTTCGATGAGCGCGCGACGCGCTCGCTCCACCATGACGGCCCCTGCGTCGGTGGTCCGCATTCCTTGCCTACTCCGCACGAACAGGGGAACTCCGAGTTCGTCCTCGAGCATCTGGATCTGTCTAGTGACGGCTGGCTGCACCAGACGCAGGCGTTCGGCGGCCTTTGTCACGCTGCCTGCCTCGGCGACCGTCACCAGAGCGGTGAGCTGCTTCAGTTCCATGGTCGCTCCCCTCGTGGCCATCAATTGCAGCCATGTTGTCATCACGGATTGGCATTGGCGAGGCTATCAGATCACTGATAGTCATGGAGCGAGTCCGAGCGGAACCGAACGACTGGAGTGACATGCTGGACATCAGTGACCTGGAGCTCGACGCCGAGGAGACGGCGATTGTCGAGGTTGTCCGCGACTTCGTCGAACGCAAAGTGAGGCCGACGGTGCAGGAGCTCGAGCATGCAAATGCTTATCCGGAGGCGTTGATCGAGCAAATGAAGGAGCTCGGGATCTTCGGGCTGGTGATCCCGGAGCCATGGGGCGAAGCAAGTGTGTCGGCACCCTGCTACGCGGCTGTGACCGAGGAACTGGCGCGGGGATGGATGAGCCTTGCGGGTGCGATGGGTGGACACACCGTCGTTTCGAAACTCCTGATCGCCTTCGGCACAGAAGAGCAGAGGAACCGCTATCTGCCTCGAATGGCGACCGGTGAGGTGAGAGCGACCATGGCTCTGACCGAGCCTGGTGGGGGCTCCGATCTTCAGGCCATCCGGACAACAGCTAAGCGGGAGGGTGACGACTACGTCGTCAACGGATCCAAGACCTGGATCACGAACGCCCGACGTTCCGACCTGATCGCATTGCTGTGCAAGACAGCCCCGGATGCCGTCCCGGCCCATCGCGGCATCAGCATCCTGTTGGTCGAGAAGGGGCCCGGATTCCAGGTCTCACGGGATCTGCCCAAGCTCGGATACAAGGGCGTTGAAAGTTGCGAGCTTTCATTCGAAGATCTCCGGGTGCCTGCCGGCAACCTCCTCGGGTCTGAAGAGGGCCGGGGCTTCAGTCAGATGATGCGGGGCTTGGAGATCGGACGGATCCAGGTGGCCAGTCGCGCGCTCGGAGTCGGACGGGCGGCACTGGAAGACGCCATCCGGTACGCCCAAGAGCGGGAGTCGTTCGGGAAGCCGATCTGGAAGCACCAATCGATCGGAAACTACCTTGCCGACAACGCGACGAGCCTGACAGCGGCCCGTCAGCTCGTCATGTTCGCCGCGCGCCGCTACGAGTCCGGCGAGCGCGCTGACATGGAGGCCGGAATGGCCAAGTTGTTCGCTTCCGAGGCCGCAATGAAGATCGCTCTCGACGCGGTGCGCATCCATGGCGGATACGGGTACTCAACGGAGTTCGACGTCGAGCGCTACTTCCGTGATGCTCCGCTCATGATCGTCGGCGAAGGTACCAACGAGATTCAACGCAACGTGATCGCTCGCCAGCTCATCACCCGCAACCCGATCCGGTGATGACCGAGGTGCGCTCGCTGGGTACGCCGGCCTGGCGGCAGGCGGTCACTTGGCTCTTCGTGCCAGGTGACCGGCCCGATAGATTCGCCAAGGCTGCAGCCTCCGCGGCAGACCGTATCGTGATCGATCTAGAGGATGCGGTTGCCCCGGGGGCCAAGGCGGACGCGCGCACCAAGGTGGTTTCGTGGCTCGATGATGGCCAGGAGCGGACCTGGGTGCGGGTGAACGGCGCTGGCACGACGTGGCATGCACGCGACCTCGAGGCAATTTCGTCACTTCCTGGTCTCGAGGGGGTGATGTTGCCCAGGTCGGAAGACCCTGATCACCTGGCATTCGTCAAGCGACACATCCCGGAAACGGTCGGCGTCATCGCCCTCATCGAGACTGCGGTCGGCATCGTGCGGGCCAACGAGATCGCCGCCTCGGGGTACGTCGGGCGGCTCGCCTTCGGATCCATCGACTACGCCGTCGACATCTCCGCTTCGGAGACTGACGAGGCGATGCTGATGGCTCGCTCGCTGCTCGTGACGGCTTCGCGTGCCGGGGGACTACCAGGGCCGCTTGATGGCGTCACGATTGTCACCGACGACACCGATGCCATAGGCCGAGAGGCGCGACGAGCCAAGTCCCTGGGATTCGCCGGGAAGATGTGCATCCACCCACGGCAGCTAGGCGCAGTCAACGCTGCCTTTCTTGCCGATCCAGCTGAAGTCTCTTGGGCTAGGGGCCTGCTTGACGCCGTCGCCGCGCGCGAGGCAGCTGGTGAATCTGCTGCAGCCTTCCAGTGGCAGGGAGCCATGATCGATAGGCCCGTCCTCGCTCGTGCCCACTCAATCCTGGCGAGGGTGCCCGGCGCCGCCGACTCACCTCGCCGCTAACCATGAAGGATTCCCATGCTGCCCCTCGAAGGAATCACCGTTGTTGCACTTGAGCACGCTGTGGCTGCACCGCTCGCGACGAGGCATCTGGCCGACCTCGGCGCCCGAGTGATCAAGGTAGAGCGTCCGGCGTCCGGCGACTTCGCGCGTCAGTACGACCGCTCCGTTCATGGCGAAGCCAGCTACTTCGTCTGGCTCAATCGCGGCAAGGAGAGCATTGAGCTTGATCTCAAGGACGAACCAGACCGTGCGTTGCTTCTCAGCATCATCGACCAAGCAGACGTGCTCGTCCAGAATCTGTTGCCCGGAGCTGTTGCGCGCCTCGGCCTCGACGCCGCGACTCTGCGGGCTCGATGCCCTGGGCTCATCCATTGTTCGATCTCCGGCTACGGCTCCGATGGACCGTATGCAGCCAAGAAGGCCTATGACCTGCTCGTGCAGTGCGAGTCCGGGCTGCTGTCGGTGACCGGTACCCCCGATCAGCCGGCCAAAGTAGGCATCTCTGTCGTGGACATCGCCACCGGCATGTACGCCTACTCCGGCATCTTGGCAGCGCTCTACGATCGGGAGCGCACCGGCCGGGGCGCCACGCTCGAGGTCGCGATGCTGGACGCGATCGGTGAGTGGATGATGCAGCCGACCTACCTCAGTGCTTATGGCGGCCAGCCCTTCGTGCGCACAGGGGCCCGGCACGCCTCGATCGCTCCGTACGGGCCGCAGCGGGTCAAGGACGGCTCGGTCTTTCTCGGAATTCAGAACGATCGTGAGTGGGGCATTCTGTGTCGTAAAGTGCTTCGCCGTCCCGACATGGTCGATGACCCTCGCTATGCCCGCAACTCAGAACGTGTGGTCCACCAGGCTGACATCACGACGGTCATCGAAACGGCGCTGGCGGAGTGCTCGGTCGACGAGGTGATAGGCCAGTTGGAGGAGGTAGGCATCGCGTGCGCGCGTCTGCGGACGCCGGAGGAGTTCTTCAGCCATCCACAGCTGGAGGCTCGCGAAAGGTGGCGCCAGGTCGCCACGCCCAGCGGTCCCGTGCGCGCACTTCTACCGCCAGTGCAGGTGCACGGGCAAGAGGCGCCCATGCGAGCGGTTCCGTCACTCGGACAGCACTCCGAGGCTCTTCGGAAGGAGTTCGCGGTGGGCGGAGACCGCAACGGCGCCGCCCGTCGGGTGCCTGCGGGTACTGCGAACCGGAACCTGGAGAACGAGTGATGACCGAGATCCGTGAAATCGCCGAGATCCTGATGCCAGGTCCGGCGCTGGCACTCTCGGAGCTTCTCGACGTCTCCTGTCCCGATTTCGAGTCCGGCGAAGCTCTGCCGTTGACGTGGCATTGGCTTTACCTGCTCGACCGCCCTCACCAGCGAGACCTCGGAGATGACGGACATCCTGTGCGCAATGCCTTTCCTACGCCGCCGGCTACCGGTCTGCGTCGGATGTGGGCCGGGGGAATGGTGCAATCAGTGCGGCCGCTTCGCGTCGGCGAACTGGCGTCCCGACGAAGCAAGATTGACCGCGTCGTACGCAAGAAGGGTCGCACTGGCCCGCTTATGTTCGTCACCGTCGAACACGAAGTCGTGCAGCGCGGCGACACAGCAGTTCGAGAGAGGCAGGACATCGTCTACCGTGAGCCATCTGCCCGAGGTGCCGACGATGCCGATGAACCGTCTCCGGAAGTGGTACAACGCCGGGAAGGCGACTGGAGCATTCCGGTCAGTCCCACACTCCTGTTCCGTTTCTCCGCATTGACCTACAACGCCCACCGTATCCACTACGACCGCGACTATGCGGGCACGGTCGAGGGCTACCCAGGGCTGGTTACACATGGGCCATTGCAAGCAATGGCGATGGCGGAGCGTGCCAGGGCGCAGGGTGCCATGCCAGTGGGCTTCTCAGCCACGTTCGAGTACACCTTGATCGCGCCCCTGTTCGATCATCAAGGCCTCATAGTACGAGCCGACCCAGGATTGGGCTCGTGGACCACGACGGCGCGCGATGTCACGGGCCGCCGGACGGCATCGGGCACCGTGATCAGCGTCTGACAACAGATCTTGGCGTTCGATAAACCCCTCGACGTCAGAACAACGACTCGCCCAGACCGCCGTCGACAAAGACGGAGGTGCCGGTGATGAAGACGGCCTGCTCAGAGGCGAGAGACGCAACCGTCGCTGCGACCTACTCCTGAGTGCCCATGCGCCCGAGCGGCGAGAGGGCCGCACGCTGTCTCGCTTGATCCGTTGTGTGTCACCGCACTTCCCGTCCGATGGGGTGTTTCGATGAGGGCGGGCGCCACACAGTTGGCGGTCACGCCGTGCGGAGCGACTTCGCGGGCGAGGCCCTTCATTTAGGCGGTGGCGCCTGCCCTGAAGACCGCAGACAGGGCATGCCTAGAGGCGGGTTCCTTCGCGTGGGCGGACGTATGGCGACGAGATAACCCAGCCCCGATCGAGTATGAACGGCCGAGTCTCAGGCAGAGCTGCTTCCAGCGGCGTACGTCGGGAGGTCGGCGGCCAGCGAAGAAAGCAGCTTGAGGCGGTCGGCTGAGGGTGAGCCGGGTTCGGCGGTGTAGACCATCAGGACCTGGCCGGGCTCGGCGGTGACGGCGAGCTCTTCGTAGGCGAGGGTGACCTCGCCGACCTCGGGGTGGTGGAAGCGTTTGGTGCCGGCGCCGTGCTGGCGTACGTCGTGGGCGCCCCACAGGCGGCGGAAGGTGTCGCTGCGGGTGGACAGCTCACCGACGAGGTCTTGGAAGACGCGGTCGTGTGGGTCGCGGGCGGCCTCGGTACGCATGATCGCGACGCACATCTCGGCGAAGAGGTCCCAGTCGGGGTAGAAGTCGCGCGATGCCGGGTCGAGGAACTGGAACCTGGCCAGGTTGGGCGTGCGCCCGCCGTCGCCGATCAGCGGCGCGTAGAAGGCGCGTCCGAGCGGGTTGGTGGCGAGCAGGTTCTGGTGGGTGTCGCGGACGAACGCGATCCCATCGGTGATCGAGTCGAGCGCCCACTGCAGCGACGGCCGTGGGGGAGCGGGTTTCGAGGTCCGGCGTCGGGCTCGCGCTGAGGTGGGGATGCCGTCGGCGGTGCGGGCGAGGTCGAGCAGGTGGGCCCGTTCGGTGTCGTTGAGCTGGAGCGCGTTGGAGATGGCGTCGAGGACGGAGGCGGAGGCGCCGCCGATCGCGCCGCGCTCGAGGCGGGCGTAGTACTCGACGCTGACGCCGGCGAGCAGGGCCACCTCGGAGCGGCGCAGCCCGGGGACCCGTCGGTTGGGCCCGGGTGGGAGCCCGGCGTCCTGCGGAGTCACCTTGGCCCGGCGGGTGATGAGGAACTCGCGTACCTCTGCTCGGTTGTCCATTCCCCAAGAATAGAACGGCTTTCTTCGTCCAAGGGTGCCCTCGTGGGGCACCCCTCGACAGTGCCTTTCGTGTTCGACTGAAGCGACGTTGACTTATCTCGTGGGATGAATCCCACGACGAACTTTGACGGAGGAGCAGCATGCGTGGAGTAGTGATGCACGGACCCGGCGACGTACGGGTTGAGGACCGCCAAGACCCGAAGATCGAGGCCCCGACCGATGCGGTCATCCGGGTGACCGCGGCGTGTGTGTGCGGTTCGGACCTGTGGCCTTACCGCGGCCAGGAGCCTGCCGAGGGTCTGTTGATGGGGCATGAGTACGTCGGTGTGGTCGAGGAGGTCGGCGCCGAGGTCACCACGTTGCAGCCGGGCGACTTCGTCGTCGGGTCGTTCGTGATCTCGGACAACACCTGTGAGATCTGCCAGGCCGGCTACCAGTCGCGGTGCGTGCACGCCGAGTTCGTGCACGGTGGCATCGGCACCCAGGCCGAGAAGGCGCGCATCCCCCTGGCCGACGGAACCCTCGTGGTCGTTCCCGGCGAGCCGACCGAGGCCCAGGCGAAGAGCCTGCTGGCCGCCTCCGACGTCCTCGGCACCGGCTGGTTCGCGGCCGTCGCCGCCGAGGCCGGCCCCGGCAAGACCGTCGCCGTGGTCGGCGACGGCGCGGTCGGCCTCCTCGGGATCCTGGCCGCCAAGCGGCTCGGTGCCGAGCGGGTCATCGCGATGAGCCGGCACGCCGACCGGCAGGCCCTTGCCCGGAAGTTCGGTGCGACCGACATCGTCGAGGAGCGCGGCGACGCCGGAGTCGAGAGGATCAAGGAGCTCACCGGTGGGCTCGGGGCGCACTCGGTGATCGAGGCCGTCGGCACCCAGGAGTCGATGAACCAGGCGATCCGCGCCACCCGCCCCGGTGGCCATGTCGGCTACGTCGGGGTCTCCCACGACGTCTCGCTCGACGGTCTGGAGCTGTTCTTCTCGGGCATCCACCTGCATGGCGGCCCGGCGCCCGTACGCCGTTTCCTGCCCGACCTGGTCGAGCTGATCATGAGCGACCAGATCAACCCGGGCGAGGTCTTCGACCTGACCCTCCCGCTCGAGTCCGCGGCCGAGGCGTACGCCGCCATGGACAAGCGCCAGGCCACCAAGGTCCTGCTCACCACCGGCGCCTGAGGAAGCCTGAGAGAGAACGAAACAGATGCAGATCACCCGAAGCTCGATCGACACCTTCAAGGGGCCGGCCGACTGGTTCACCGGCGACGTCTACGTCGACCAGGTCGCCGCATCCCCGGCACCGTCGCGGCTCACCGCCAGCCTGGTGCACTTCATGCCCGGCGCACGGACCCACTGGCACCGGCACCCGCTGAGCCAGACCGTCTTCGTCACCGAAGGCGTGGGCCTGTGCCAGCGCCGCGGCGGTCCCATCGAGGTCATCCGTCCGGGCGACCGGGTGCTCTTCGAGGCCGACGAGGAGCACTGGCACGGCGCCGCCCCCAACCGGCTGATGGTGCACATCGCCATCAACGAGGGCGACGACGACCACCCGGTCGTGCACTGGCTGACGCCTGTGACCGACGAGGAGTACGCCGCCGCACTACCCGTCTGATCCCGTCCGTTTTCGGCCGGCTTTCGCGGCCCGCCGCCACAGTGATCACCCCTTGCCCGAAACTCGTGAAGGAGCATGCATGTCGACAGAACCCACCGCCGAAGAGCAAGCAGGTCGAGGAGGTCTGTCGCGGCGTACGTTCATCGCGGCCTCTGGCGCCACGACCGCGGGTGCGGTAGCGGTCTCCGCGGGGGTGTCCGTCGCGGCGGGCCCGGCGGCGGCCGACGGACCGAGCCGCACCGTGACGCTGCGGGTCAACGGCCGGCGGCATGTCGTTGACGTCGACAACCGCACCTCCTTGCTGGATCTGCTGCGTGAACACCTGGACCAGCCCGGTACGAAGAAGGGCTGCGACGCCGGCGCGTGCGGCGCGTGCACCGTCCTGGTGGGCGGGCGGCGGGTCAACGCCTGCCTGACGCTCGCCGTGCGCATGGACGGTGCCGAGGTCACCACGATCGAGGGGCTCGCCGACGGCGACCAGCTGCACCCGCTACAGCAGGCGTTCATCGACAACGACGCCCTGCAGTGCGGCTTCTGCACGCCGGGTCAGATCATGTCCGGCGTCGGGTGCATCCGGGAGGGCCACACCGGCTCCGAGAACGAGATCCGCGAGTGGATGAGCGGCAACATCTGCCGCTGCGGTTGCTACGTGAAGATCGTCGATGCGGTGCAGCAGGCCGCAGGCAAGGGGGCGTGAAGCGATGTACCCGTTCGAGTATCTGCGGGCCGAGAGTCCGCGTGAGGCAATCGCGGCCGCTCGGAGCGGTGGCCGGTTCATCGCCGGCGGCACGACCCTGGTCGATCTCATGCGCGAGGAGGTCGAGCGGCCCGAGACGCTGGTCGACATCTCAGCGTTGCCGCTGAAGCGGATCAGCCCGACGCCGAGCGGCGGCCTGATGATCGGCGCGCTGGTGACCATGTCGGAGGCCGCGGCCGACCGCCGTATCCGCAACGAGATCCCGGTCGTCTCTGAGGCCCTGGAGCTGAGCGCGTCGGCTCAGCTGCGCAACATGGCCACCATCGGTGGCAACATCATGCAGCGCACCCGCTGCACCTACTTCCGCGACGTCTCCGCGGCCTGCAACAAGCGTGAACCGGGTTCGGGCTGTGCCGCCATCGAGGGCCACAACCGCACCCACGCCATCCTGGGCGGGTCGTCCTCGTGCGTGGCCACGCACCCGTCCGACCTCGCCGTCGCTCTGGTTGCGCTGGACGCCATCGTGCACCTGCAGGGTTCGCGCGGACGTCGGGTCGTGACGCTGGAGGACTTCCTGCTCCGCCCCGGGCGTCATCCTGAGCGCGAGCACGACCTGGGCGAGGACGAGCTGATCACCGGCATCGAGATCCCGGCCCAGCCGAAGCCGCTGCGCTCGGGCTATCTGAAGGTCCGCGACCGGCAGAGCTATGAGTTCGCGCTGACCTCGGCGGCTGTCGCCCTGAGCGTACGCGGCGGGGTGATCGAGTCTGCGAAGGTCGCTGCCGGGGGAGTGGGGACGGTGCCGTGGCGGCTCCGCGGCGTCGAGAAGGCGCTCGTCGGGCAACGCCTCAGCGATGAGCTGTGGCGTACGGCGGCGGCTCGTGCCGCCGAGGGCGCGGAGCCGCTCTCTGACAACGAGTTCAAGGTCGACCTGCTCGAGCGCACGGTCGAGCGACAGCTGCGAGTGGTAGGAGGACGCCGATGAGCAGCCAGCCCGAGGTAGTTGTCGGTGAGCCGAAGGTCCGCATCGACGGGCGCCTGAAGGTCACCGGCAAGGCACCGTACGCTGCCGACCACGGCCACGAGCACGGCATCGAGAACATGGCGTACGCCGCGATCGTGGACGCCACCATCGGTCGCGGCCGCATCACCGGGATCGACACCTCAGCAGCCGAAGCACATGAGGGCGTTCTGGGAGTGGTCAGCCACGAGAACGCGCCGAAGCTGCCCTACCGGGAGAACGCGGGCTCCAACAACCTTCCCGGTGAGCGGATCCGCGTCTTCCAGAACGACCGGGTGCTCTTTTTCGGCCACCCGATCGCCGTAGTGGTCGCCGAGACCCTCGAGGCGGCACAGCACGGTGCTCGTCTCGTGGAGGTCAGCTATGACGAGGAGTCGCCGACCACTGAGCTGGAGGACGGCACCCCCGACGAGCCGACCAACTACTCGCGTGGTGACGTGGAGGCCGCGCTGGCCGACGCTCCGGTCCGGCTCGACCTGACCTACAACCTCTCGCGCAACCACCACAACCCGATGGAGCCGCACGCCACCATCGCCCGCTGGGAGGACGACAAGCTCACCGTGTGGGACAAGACCCAGTGGGTCGGCGACGGCACCCAGGTCGAGCTGGCAGCGGTCTTCGGCCTGGCTCAGGACGACGTCCGCGTGCTGTCGCCCTACGTCGGCGGGGCCTTCGGCAGCGGTCTGCGCACCTGGCCGAACACCGTCATCGCCGCGGTGGCGGCGCGCGAGGTGGACCGCCCGGTCAAGCTGGTGCTGGCCCGGCGACAGATGTACTTCAACACCGGCTTCCGGCCCGCATACCGCTACCAGCTGACGGTGGGCGCGGACCGTGATGGCCGTCTGCTGGCGACCGACCACGTCGTGCGCGCGGAGACGTCGAGCTATGAGACGTTCTCCGAGGCGGTGCTCTCGGCGGGCCAGATGAAATACAGCACGCCCAACGTACGCCAGGACTACCGCACCGTGCCGCTGGACGTGAACACCCCGATCTGGATGCGTGGCCCCGGGGCAGCGACCGGTGACCATGTGATCGAGACCGCGATGGACGAGCTCGCCTACGAGGTGGGCATCGACCCGATCGAGCTGCGCCGCCGCAACGAGCCGACCGAGGACGAGTCGTCGGGTCTGCCGTTCTCGACCCGCCGGCTGCTGGAGTGCTACGACGTCGGTGCGCGTGAGTTCGGCTGGTCGCGGCGCAACCCCGAGCCGGCCTCGACCCGTGACGGCGACTGGCAGGTCGGCATCGGCATGGCCAGCGCCCTCTACCACACCTCGGTCGCGCCGGCCCGTGCGCGCGTCAGGCTCCGGATCGACGGCTCGGCGCTCGTCGAGTCGGCCACCAGTGACATGGGTCCGGGGACGTACACCTCGATGACCCAGATTGCGGCCGACGCCCTCGGCCTGACGCTCGACGACGTCGACTTCCGGCTCGGGGACTCCGTCATGCCCGCGACCCCGCCACATGGTGGTTCGATGACCATGGCCAGTGTCGGCTCAGCGGTCCAGAACGGCGCCGACAAGTTACGCCGCGAGGCGATCGACCTCGCGGTCAACGACCCCGTCTCACCGCTGAACGGCGCCGACCCGGCCGACATCGTCGTACGCCGGGGTCGGCTGCAGCTGCGGAACGATGCCAGCCGTGGCGAGACCTACCGTGCGCTCATGGCGCGTAACGGCCGGACCCGGATCCAGGCCACCGGTCTCTTCTCCCCGCGCGAGGAGGCGACGAAGTCGGCCTGGGCCTACGGTGCTGTCTTCGCCGAGGTCGGCGTCGACGCCCAGCTCGGCCTGGTGCGGGTGCGCCGCATGCTCGGCGTCTACGATGCCGCACGCATCATCAACCCCCGGTTGGCCGAGAGCCAGGCGTTGGGCGGCATGGTCGGCGGCATCGGCAAGGCACTGCTCGAGCACACGGTCACCGACCACCGCGACGGGCGCATCGTCAACGCGAACCTCGCCGACTACCTGGTGCCTGTCAACGCGGACGTACCGGACCTGAAGGCGATCTACCTCGGCGGCCGCGACGACTACCCCGACCCCATCGGCGTCAAGGGACTCGGCGAGGTCGTCATCTGCGGCGTCGCTCCGGCCATCGCCAACGCGGTCTTCCACGCCACCGGGCGCCGGGTCCGGGATCTGCCGATCACCATCGACAGCCTCTTGTGAGCCACCTCAGGCGGGCGGGGCCGGCGGCCCCGCCCGCTCGGGAGCGAGGTCGATGATCACACGTGCTCGTCGACACTGGGGTGAAACATCTCCCGCGTACGGTCCTCATGTGTCGACAAGCAACAAGCCGTCGGGGTCGTCCGCATCAGGGCGGCCGCGCCCCTCGTTACGCTTCCGGGACAGTTCGGTGTTCGAAGGGGTGGCCCGCCGTCAGGTCAGTGGTCTTGACCTGACGGCCCACTCTGTCGCGGTCCTTGTGCCATCGCTGACTGCTCTCGGTTCGGGACTGGCGTTCCCCTCGATGATCGGACCAGGGTTCTGGGTCAGCAGCTTGCTGGGGTTTGCCATCGTGGGACTGTTCGTCCTGGTCTTCAATCAGTTCGCAACACGGTTCAAGTCTGCTGGAGGGCTGTACACGTTCGTTGCCAAGGGACTGGGACCGTTGCCAGCCTTGGTTGTCGCCGGTGGTCTCGTGATCGGGTACTCGGGGATGATCGGGTTCGGTCTGTCGGATGCTGCGGGACGGACCGATGCCGCGCTGAGCTCCGCCGGGATCGGCGTGCTTGGCGGTCCGGGACGTGAGCTGATTCTGCTGGGAATCGGTGCCGTCATGTGCCTGTACGCGATCGGTCGCGGAATCCATTGGTCGACGCGCGCCGCTCTGCTCGCGGAGATCGTGAGTTTCGTGATGCTGGGTGTCGTGCTGTGCACCTGGACCGCGCGCTACGGGTTCCCGTCGTCGGCGGAGTTCTCGCTCGAGGGGGCCTCGGTCACCCGAATTCTGATGGGCGCAGGGTTCATCGTGGTGCTCACCTTGGCGTTCGAGAGCTCGGCTTCGCTCGGTCTGGAGTCGAAGCGCCCGTTCATCGAGGTGCCCTTTGCGTTGCGCTCGGGCCTGGGACTCGCCGCGCTGCTGTTCGGATTGGCGAACGTGGTGGCATCGGCCCGACCTGACGACGCGCCCTCGGTGTGGACCTGGCGCTGGTTCGCGCCGGGTGACGATCGCTCGGTGATCGACGCGCTGGTTCTGCTCGTGCTGGCTTGGTCTCTGATCGCACTGGCGTTGTGCATGTGGTGCTCCCTTGCCCGACTTCTGTTCTCTCTCGCCCGCGAAGGTGTCCTCCCCGCAGTGCTCGGACGGGTCAATGCTCGCGGGATTCCGATGGTGGCCGCTCTGACGGTGACACCGCTCGCGTTCCTCCCGTCGATCGCCGCAGTGCTCGCCGGCGAAGGGGCCGGAGCGTTCTCCTGGGAGCTGAAGGAAGCCACCGGCGTGGTCATCTGCGCCGCGTACACACTGACGGCAGTGTCGTTGGTTGCCTTCCTCAAGGCGATCGACGAGGTCTCCGCGCTCCCCGTCATCGCCGCTGTCGTGGCCGGTACGGCCGCTGCCGCCGTCGCTGTCAACGAGTTGGTGACGGACGTGCGTCAGGGGGCCTACCTCGGGGCGGGGATGCTGGTCGTCGCCTTCGTCGTCGGCTTGTTGCTGAAGTGGGGCACCAGCCCGGGTGCAGGTTGCGGCGATGATGGCCGTTACGTCGGAATGCACGATGAAGCGCTCGCCTCCGCGGTGCGACTGCCACCCGACGCGCGGGACTGTGAGCATGCCGAGGTCTGATGCCCATGGCTTCCTGGCGCGTCAGCCAGGTGCGGTCGACAGCGCATTCGCGGTGCTCGAGGCGGTGGATCGGATCGGGCCGGGGGTGACGGCTCGCCAGCTGGTCGAAGCGCTGCCGATGTCGCAGGCGAGTGTCTATCGGATCATCAAGCATCTGGTCGCAAACGAGTATCTAGTGCGTACCCCGGACCTTCGCGGGTTCGTTATCGGAGAGCGGGTGCGCGTGCTGGGGACATCGCTGCCCCGCCCGGGCCAGGCTACGGATGTGAGCCTTCCTGCTGAGGCGTAGGCGCCGGCCTCTGCGATCCGGTGCCGATGGTCCTGTTCTCATTTGGAACCACGTGGACTCAACCTCCGTGCAACGGCTTGGTGACTCGCGCTCGATCTACTGATCGCGGCAACCCGACCGGGTTGCCGCGAACACGTGGACGGTCGGACGTGGGCTCAACGTTCATGAGCGCACTCGGAGCGCTGCCGACGTCCGCACACGGAAGGGCAGTGACACTCCATGAAGCAAAGTCGAAGGGGCCGGTTCCACAAGCGACTCGTGGCCCCAACGCTGGCGGCGGTCGTCGTAGCCGGCACGCTGTTGACCACCCCCGCTGCGCAAGGCCTCACCTCTGTCCCGACCACGACCGGCGACAGCTGGAACGTCCACGACTCAGCCATTCCAGGACTCGACACTGGCAGCGTACGGAACACGGCCGCCAATGCCCTTCAGGGTTTCGGCGGACTGCGGGTGCGGGTCCGCGGAGGGAAGAGCCCGCTGAACGGCATCCTCCTGCGCGGATTCGGGATCACCAACGACGGGCGTGACACGTTCACCACCTCCCGCGGCGTCGAGGTCGACGGCGTAGTCGTCCAGCGTGAGCTGAGGCTCAACGGCTCGGAGAGCTATGGGCGTTTCTTTGACTCGTTCACCAACACGAGGCGTACGCCTATCAAGATCGACATCGCCTTCGGTGGTCAGCTCGGATACGGCACCGGTGTCAACAGGGCCGTCCTCGCCGGCACGTCGTCGGGAGATGACACCATCACTGACGCCGACTCCTGGGCATCTTGGTATTCCCCGTCCTCCGGCGGCGGGTCTGCCAGCCAGAACGGTCCCTCGGCCACGGTGGTCGGCACGCCCGGCCGTGCCGAAGCATTCAAGACGCTCGGCAACTTCCTACGCGACCCGTTCCGCAACCCACTGCCGACGACCGGCGACGAGGCCAACCACCCAGGGCTCGTGAGCCAGCTGGTGATCAAGCCGGGTGAGACCGCCTCCCTGGCTCATTTCGTGGTCACCGGACGCTCCGAGGTGCGCGCCCTCGCAGGCAACCCGATCCCTGCGGCCGGCACCGAGGTCGCGGCGGTTCAGTCCAGGGCGGCCGACCTGGCAGTTTCCCCGGACCTCGCCGGTCTCAGCACGGGTGAAGTCTGCTCGGTGGTCAACTTCGACCCCCGAGCCCTCGGGGTACGTCCGAAGACCTGCGCTCGGACGACGTACAACGCGATCCGCGTCCCCGTCGCCGGAGCAACGCCGGCCGAGTCCTTGGTGACGACGTCGCCGTACGACGTCGTCGGCAAGAGCATCGAGCAGCTCACCGCTGACATGGAGGCGGGCGCCACCGACGCCCAGCAGATCACCCGCGCCTACCTCGACCGCATCGCCGCCTACGACCGCGGCCCGTTCGGGCTCCATGCCGTCCTGGCGGTCGCCCCCGACGCGATGAGGCAGGCAAAGGCCGCTGACGCCGCTCGCAAGCGTGGCGACAAGCGTCCGCTTCTCGGCATCCCGATCCTGGTCAAGGACATCATCGACACCAAGGACATGCCGACCACCGGCGGCTCGTTGCTGTTCGACGGCTGGACCCCACAGAACGACGCGTGGCAGGTCCAGAAGCTGCGCGAGTCGGGCGCGATCATCCTGGGCAAGGCCAACCTGTCGAAGTTCGCGAACAGTGGTCACTTCAGCGAGAGTGACTACGGCCAGGTCTGGAACGCCTTCGACAACTCCCGCAGCTCCATCGGCTCCAGCGGTGGCTCCGCCGTCGCGCTGGCTTCGAGCTTCGCGGCCGCGGTCATGGGCACCCAGTCCGGTGACTCGCTGTGGGGTCCGGCCGGTGCGGCGAGCCTGTACTCGCTGCGCGGTACCGACGGCATGCAGTCCAGCGCCGGCACCATGCCACTGGCGCTGATCCAGGACTACGTCGGCTTCATGGGGCAGTCCGTCGGTGACCTGGCTTCATTGCTCGACGTCGCTGCGGTCGACAACCCCGAGGACGTGCTGGACAACGTGGCCAACGGCCACCGCCCGGCCGACTGGACAGCGGAGCTGTCGAAGGACGCGTTGCGCGGCAAGGTCATCGGTGTCCCCGCGCACGCTTTCGACGACCCGTTCGGCTCCACTGAGACCAGTGACGCGCTGCGTGCGAAGTTCGCCGTGTTCGAGAAGGCCGGGGCCACGATCAAGGACATTCCCGTTGCCCCCGCCGCGCCCTCGATGGGTGATCTCGGGAGCGTCTGGTCGGAGGGGAACTACGAAGGCTGGAAGCAATGGCTCGAGGCCCATCCTGACTCTCCGGTCGGCCTCGACCAGCTGACCAGAGCAAGCTCCGGTTGGACCGAGGAGGAGCAGCGAGCGGTCGAGGCTGTGCGGGTGGACTACCGCAACCGACTCGCCGCCTGGATGGACGACAACGGCGTCGATGTGGTGCTCTACCCGACCGAGCTGAGCGACGTGCACCTCAACGACAGCTCCGGGAACAGCTTCGGTCGTCGAGACCCGCAGTCCTCTGACGCGGGCGTTCCGACGATGATCTTCCCCGCCGGGGTGAACACTCATGACCAGGTCGTCGGGTTCCAGCTGCAGGGCAAGGCATTCCAGGACGCCGAGCTGCTCGGGTTCGCCTACGCCTACGAGGCGGTGGACAACGGTCGGGTGCTCCCGTCCATCGCCCCGGCCCTGAAGTACGACAAGCACGCCAGCCCCCGCGCGATCGCCCCGATGGATCCGTTGGCGGACCGCCACGCCACCGTCCGCGATCGCACTCGCGAAGCGCGAGTGTCGTGACCCACACCATCGACCGTGCCGTCAGCACGTCGATCAACAGCAACAGCCAAGGAGAAGACATGTCACGCCTACACAAGCGGCGACCGTTCGTCACCGCCCTTGCAGCCACCACGGCGCTCGTCGCACTCGTGGCACCGCTGTCGGCGGCAGCCAAGACCGCGCCGTCGGCCACCGGACCCTCGGTGGCCAGCATCGTCGCCCGATACACGGTGCCTGACTTCCCGGAGACGCCGATCGGGCCGAAGCGCGACCCGAAGAAACCGGACATCGTGGTGATCGACGCCGGCGGGACCTTGACCTCCCGAGCGCGCGATCGGATCAGCTACCTGCACTACCAGGGGTCGGTCGAGGGCGGTGTGCAGACGATCCTGGAAGACATGTATCCGGAGCTGGCCCAGGTCGCCAATCTCACCGTGGTGCGCACGTCGTCCCTGGGGTCGTCGGGCGCCGTCACCAACAAGACCCTGTACGACGTCTCGCGCACCGTGGACGAGCAGCTCCGCAAGAGCCGGGTCGATGGTGTCGTGGTGACAGCGGGGACCAACGTGCTGGAGGAGGACGCCTACTTCTTCGACCTGACGGTCCAGTCGAGCAAGCCTGTCGTGGTCACCGGGTCGATGCATCAGTACGGGACGTTCACCTACGACGCGTACACCAACCTGTTCAGCTCGATCCGCCTGGCGGCGAGTGGCAAGACGACATGCTTCGGCACGGTCGTCCTGTTGAACGACCAGTTCTTCGCGGCCCGCGACGTCACCAAGACCGACGGGTACCGGATGGACACCTTCGAGTCACGTGCCTACGGCGCTCTGGGTGTTGTGAACGAAGACAACGTCCGCACGATGCGGGCCCCCGCCCGAGTCATGGACTGCGGGACCAAGGCCTGGCGGACGCCGTTCGACCTGCGTGGGACCACGCCCGACGACTTGGCCCGTGTAGACATCGTGGGTGGGTACGTCGAGGCCTCGGCCGCGACGATCGCCGGTCCTGTGGCAGACGGTGCGCGGGGCGTCGTCACCGCCGGGCACGGCCCCGGGAACATCTCCTACGCCCAGTCGCCCGCCCAACGGGCCGCCATCGCTGACGGTGTCCTCTTCGTCTCCGCGACCCGAACCGGCGGCGAGGGCACCTATGACACGGGCACTGCCGGAGTCATCGGCGCCGGCGACCTCCTGCCGCAGAAGGCACGGATGCTGCTGCAGCTCGGCCTCACCTTCGGCGACGACCAGGAGCAGATTCGGGACTGGTTCACGACGATCGGCAACCCGGAGTTCGACTTGAGCACCTATCGGGACTGAGGCCGGGTCTGGGCCAACGGATCGAGCCGTCCAGTTCTGCCGCCGAGCTCTCGCTCGGCGGCAGAACGCTTCGTTGGGAGACCTCGACGTGCAGGAACCGAGGAGCCTCTGGGGTGTCGCGGCAAGGGATGCACTGACAGTGCCTGTTTCCCCCAGCCGACACCGCTTACCGTCGGTGTAGAGCACATGACACACGACCGCATGGGACACACAACGGCATGAAGCTGGCAGATCTTGACTCTACCGACCCTTTGACGTCGGACCCGGACACTCGGCTGGGTTTCAGCGGTGCGAACGTTCGCACTCCGAACGAGGCGGTCGACGGGACGAACGTCAAGGCAGCGGACATCGCTCGACGACTCGAAGCCCCCCTGGAGCATGTGCTGCAAGGGAAGCCAGATGCGATCGAAGCAGCGATCACGACCCTGTTCGCCGGAGGGCACATGCTGCTCGAGGACGTGCCCGGTGTCGGCAAGACGACACTCGCATTGGCGCTGGCAGCATCGATCGATGCAACGGTGCGACGTGTTCAGTTCACCTCTGACCTGTTGCCCACGGATGTCACCGGGCTGTCCATCTACGACCAGGACAGCCGCGAGTTTCGCTTCCACCCGGGGCCGATCTTCGCGAACATCGCCATCGCCGATGAGGTCAACAGGGCCACGCCGAAAACCCAGTCGGCTCTGTTGGAAGCCATGTCGGAGCGTGCCGTCACCGTTGACGGGTCGAGGCATCCGCTGCCGGAGCTGTTCGTCGTGGTGGCGACTCAGAACCCGCAGGACATGGAGGGGACGTTTCCTCTGCCCGAGGCGCAGCGTGACCGGTTCATGACGCGCATCTCGCTCGGCTACCCGAGCGAGACCTCTGAGGTTTCGATGCTCCTGTCTCGCGGGCCGTCCGAACCCGTCGAGGCAATCAGGCCGGTGGCGACCGTGGAGCACGTCGTCGCTGCGCAGCGGCAGGTCGCACAGGTGCGATTGGGCGAGGAAGTCGCCCGCTATCTGGTGGCGATCGTCGCCGCAACA
The DNA here is from genome assembly GCF_040639295.1 of Nocardioides sp. NPDC023903. Lineage (NCBI taxonomy): Bacteria > Bacillati > Actinomycetota > Actinomycetes > Propionibacteriales > Nocardioidaceae > Nocardioides > Nocardioides sp. NPDC023903. The sequence continues at coordinate 45,539 of NZ_JBEZZS010000032.1, forward strand.
CGTGCTCATCCCAGCGTGTCCCTCGGCGGCAGTCCACGTGCGACCCTGCACCTGTCGCGAATGGCCCAGTCGAGGGCAGCCGTACGTGGACGAGACTTCGTTTCCCCGGACGACGTTGCAGCGATCGCCGGCACGGTGCTTCCGCACCGGCTGACGCTCAGCGGTCGATTCGCAACGGCTGACGACGCCAACACGGCAGCAGCCGGCATCGTCGCCGATATCGTCGCCAGCACCCGAATTCGATGATGTTGCCCTTCGCGCTGACGCGCCGGGGCTGGGCCTTCGTGATCGCCGCAGCGGGACTGTGGGTGTGCTCGCGGGTCGTTGGTCTTGGCGATCTGCGTTATCTGGCAGCGTTGCTGCTGGCGATGGTGCTGGTCGCGCTCCCATCGTCACTGGTGCTCTCGGCGCTCGCCCGCTTCGACCTGCGGCTCTCGGTTCCCAGTCCAACACCGACCGTCGGCGAGCCGTCGACGTTCGTCCTCGTCGTCGGTCATCGGTTCCCCGTGACGCTCCCCGTCCGGGTCGTGTGGGAGACAGCCGCCGAGACGACAGGGCAGACGGCCACGAAGTCTGCCGAGCGGACGAATGTGTCGCTGGTGGTGCCACGAGCAAGCGAAGTCGTGGTTCGGACGGGTCTCGTCGCGCACAACCGTGGGCCGCAGAGAGTCGGTGTCACCGCGCTCGTCGTTCCCGACCCATTGGGGCTTGTCGCGCGAAGGCTCCGTCACAACACTTCTGCCGAACTGCTGGTGCTTCCACGTCTCCTCGAGACCCTCCCCGACGAGTTGGACGCCATGACGCGCGCGGAGGCGGGTGCAACGCTCCGAGGTCGCTCCGCCGACTCGGGCGGCACCGTCGGCGCTGTGCGTGAGTACAGGACGGGTGACTCGATGCGTCAGGTGCACTGGAAGCAGAGTGCCCGGCAAGGCGAGCTTCTGGTGAAAGTGCACGACACCGGTGATGCTGCCCAGCGTTCGATCCTGCTCGTGACCGACCCTGCTGCGTACTCGGACGGTGCCGAGTTCGAGACTGCGGTCTCCGCGACGGCCGCCGTCGCTGCCAGATGGCTGGACAACGGCCAGCCGGTGCAGTTGCACCTTGGTGATCGGCATCCGAATCTGTGCACCAGGCGAAGCGAGATGCTGCGGCATCTCGCAACCGCCCACATCACACTGGCACCGGCCAAGGCTGCGGGAACCCCAGCTGAGCCGATGCTCTCCACTCTTGGCGGACAGGGGTCGGCCGATGTGGTGGTCTCCGGGACCGTCTCGCGTCAGCTGGCCCGCCAACTGGAATCGACCCGGTCCAGCGGAACGTTGCTCACCACCTGTCCCACGGCAGAGTACGTGGGCTCGGCAGGCTGGTCTCAGGTCATGATCTCCTCACCGGTGCCTGCGGGCAGCCGTGGCGTGAAGGTCGGCGATCATGGCTAGAGGCATGAGGCGGACGCCACAGACTGGTGAGATCCAGCCGCAACCTGGCATCCACGTGATCGACCACAATCCAGAAGCGGCGGCACCATCGGTCGGCCGACTCGTCTTCACAGGCTTTTTGCTGATCGCGCTGTGGGCTCTCGTCCTGGACGACCTGACAGACGTACTCACGCCCAATGCGTGGCTGTCGCGTGCCCTGACGATCTGCACCGCGACGATCACTGTCGGGTGCCTTCTGCGCGTGCTCACGCGCACACAAGTGCGACGCAAGCGCATCGCCGTGACGATCCCCGTCGGTGGTGGCGCGGCGGCAGGGCTGGCGTGCTGGCTGTGGTGGACAACGAGGTCAGGGGAGTTGGGCGGCTGGCTGCGTGACCCGGCCGCCAAGTTCACCGAGCTCGTCGATTTCACGATCAGACAGATGCCGCCGTTCGCCCCCGGCGAGCCGTTCTCGCATGTGCTCCTGTTCGCCGTCGTCGTGACCGTGACTCTCTCGGCCGCCCTGCTCATCGGCGCCGACCACCCATTGGCGGCCGGCGTGATCCCAGCTCTTCTCCTGCTCGTGCCGGTCGCCGTCAACGGGACATCCGTCAGCGGGCTCTCCCTGCTGGGCGTGGGGCTGATTCTGGCGCTTCTGGCTTGGGCGGCATCACCCCATCCTCAGTGGACCGGCGTGCTGAGTGCCGGGGTCGCGGTGGTGGTCGCGGCCACGGCGGTCGCGCTGATGCCGCCTGTCCAGGACCGTGTGTGGAACAGCTCGCTTCTTCGATCACCCGTCTCGGACGCGGTCCCGGATGTCACGGTCACGCTTGCAAGAGACCTGCGCGATCGGAGCCAGACTCGCGCGTTCAGCTACACCAGCGACGTGCCCGGCGCCCATCGGTTCACCCTCGCGACCCTCGCGGACTTCGATGGCGGCGAGTGGCAGCCTCGTGAAGACCTCGACGAGAACGAGCTGACCGTCGCCGACCCACGCTCAACCACCTCGGTCACCCCAGCACCCACGCCATCAGCAGCGGGGGCGTCTGGAGTCCCGAACCGATCTGTGACGATCGAGATCGACGGGCTGCTCAGCAGCTGGCTTCCTCTCCCGCAGTCAACCGTCCAAGTTGCTGAGGTCCAGCCGGACCCCGGGCAGGGGAACGACAGTGCCCTCGATCTCGAGCAATGGCGATGGTCCTCTCAGGCCAGCACTGCGAGGACCGAGGACGCGCTCACCCGACGGGGTGATCGGTACACAGCCCTCGCTACCTCGCTGCTGGTCGACAACCTGTCGCGCGATGACGTGCCAGCGTCCTCTACGCAGCTCTTCTCCGGTCCTGGCGACGCTCCCGACGAGCTCGACCCATACCTAGAGCTGCCCGCAGAGCTACCCCCGACGCTCGCCGAAACTGCTCAACGTGTGGGGGCGCGGACAGATGATCGCCTCGATGTCGCGTACGCGCTCCAGGACTGGTTCCAGAGCGGGGAGTTCGCCTACGACTTGGACGCGCCCTATCAGCCTGGTGCCGACCTCCGTGAGCCGTACGCTGTGATCGAGGCGTTGCTGACCGAGCGGCGTGGCTTCTGCGTCCACTACGCCTCGGCGTTCGCGGTCCTCGCACGTGAGCTCGGCGTGCCGACTCGTCTTGCGGTCGGCTACGCGAGCTACGCCTCGACCGACAACGAGACCGACGTTCTGGGGCGAGACCTCCATGCCTGGCCCGAGATCTACATCGACGACGTCGGTTGGGTGGCCTTCGAACCTACGCCGGGACGTGGTGGATCCCGAAGCGCGCCGGTAGGCGCTTCCGCCGGCGCAGTGCAGGATCAACCGGTTCCGCCCGAGCCCATCGCGGAAGACACGCCATCCTCGGCTGAAACGACGCCTACACCCCAGGAGACGACGCCCGGCGAAGGCACAGACCGATCGACGCCTGATGCATCGGGTGATGCTGGTGACGAAGGTGGCCCGGGCACGGATCTCCAACGAGGCGCCGCGTGGACAGTGCCGGTGCTCTTGATCTTGCTTCTTCCCGCCGCCGTACGACTGTTGAGGCGGCGCCGACGACGGTACGCGATGGCACGTGGCAACGCGCCGGCGCAGAACGCGTGGGCCGAGCTGGTCGACACCGCGACCGACCTCGGTCTCTTCGCCCCGGCGGCGGACACACCGGCCCCGCGAGCCATGTCGGCCGAAGCTCTCGCCGAGTACCTTCACGCTCGAGTTTCCATGACCACCGAACCAGCTGCTGCTTCTCATCGACTGGCCGAGGCGGCATCAGCCGAGAGGTACGGCGGAGCGACCCATTCGGCACCGGACACACAGATCCGACCACTCTTCGAATGCGCCGCCGCCTGGCTCGTACAGCGCAGCACCCGCCCCGTTCGAATCCGCGCCACCCTCCTTCCCAGATCGCTGTGGCGCGACCGCGGCGCGAAGATGCCGTACGTGAGGATGCCAATGGACGGAGGGTTGAAGTAAGAGTGGTACCGACGGAGCTCGCGTGAAATAGCGATGGCTGGTCATGGAGGCGACCGACGACATCGGGGTCAATGCGGTACACGTAGGCGACGGCACCGGGCGTCAATCGGGAGGCGCCAGCGAGGTCCCGTCGCCGGGCCTGGCGCCACGTCTGCCCGAACCGGCCAGCACGACCACTGCGGCGATGATCGCGAGCCCGGCGTACCCGAGCGCGATCGTCTCCAGCGTCAGTCCCTCCGCGGCGAGCTGGCCGGAGATCAGGCTCGGCACTGCGGCACCGCAATAGGAGAACAGGTAGACAGTCGCCATGAGCCCGGCGCGCTCGGCGGGACCAGTTCGTCGTAGGAGGCTCCGCATGGATCCGGTGAACGCCGCGCCTTGAGCGGCTCCTGCGACGACGCCGCACAGGATGACGGTGACGATCTCGCCGGTGCGCAGACCGATGACGACGCCCACCACCGCGAAGGCGAACATGACCATGCCGGCGCGCTGCGCTCGGACCGGTGAGAGGGCGCCGGCGAGCGGACCACCGACGACGTAGGGCGCCATGAAGGACGCGAAGACGACGCCGGCGATCAACGTGTTCGTGGTTCCGAGGCTCTGGGCGGAGATCGTCGGGCTGAAGGCCTGATAGAAGCCGCCGAAGGCCCAGGTCCCGCAGAACACGGCGATCGCGGCGGGCAGCAGGGGGCGGATCCCGTGTGGCAGATGTACGTGCGGGCGCAGCGACGACAACGCGCCTGGACGGCGCGCAACTGCTTCGGGAGAGACCATCAAGAGCACGGCGCAGGCCGCGAGCAGGGCCGTCGCCGTCAGGTAGGGCGTCTGTTCCGGCGAGGGGGCGTACTCGGCCAGGGCACCCGAGCCGATCGCGCCGACGGTCAGCCCGATCAGCGGGGACCCCGCAACCAGAGTCGCGGCCAGCCATCGGGGTTTGGCCGGGGCGAGGTCGACGATGTACGCGGCGACGGCCGAGGAACCCAGCCCGCAGGCCAGTCCATGGAGCGCGCGGCCGGCCATCAGCACGGGCAGCCCGGTGACGTCCAGCAGCGCCAGCGACCCCGCGGCGGCCAGGCTCACCGCGGTGAGAGCGAGGGCCTTGCGCCCGACGTGGTCGGAGAGGCGACCGAGCACGACGAGGGCAATCATCACCGCGACGAAGTAGGTCACGGCGGCGATCGAGAGATCACCAGTGTCCAGACCGTCGGCGACCCGGTAGCGCTCATAGAGCGGGATCGGGGCGCCTGAGGCAACGAACACAGCCACCAAGGACGCGGTCGCGCCAACGAAGCCGAGCCGGCGTCCCTTGGGCTTGGCGGGCTGCAGGATGGTGCTTTCGATGCTGGACGTGGCCGTCTCCTCAACGCACTGTGCTTCTGGTTCGCTCCCATGTAACCGCTGATGTCTCCCGGGAGGGTTACCCGCTCAGTGCAGGTATTGCGAGAACCCCTTTGCGATCGGCCTGGACGGAGTCGCACGATTCGCTGCTGTACATGATGCGGTGTTCTTTGTCGGCGGGCAGTCCCCGCTGATGGACGTACTCACAGGGTCTCCCTCAGGCGCCACCCGAACGCCTAGCGTTGACGGCGTGAAGATCACCGGGACCCGGGATCTCATGACGAAAGGAACACGATGACCACAGTCGCCATCATCGGTGCCGGCGCCGGGCTCGGGCAGGCTGCTGCGCGCCGCTTCGGTCGCGAGGGATTCTCCATCGCGCTGATCTCCCGCACACAGTCCAATGTCGACCAGCTGGCCGCCGAGCTGACCTACGACGGCGTCACCGCGCGCGGGTACGCGGCGAATGTCCGCGATCCGAAGGCGCTACGCACTGCACTCGACGCCGCGGCGGCGGATCTCGGCCCGATCGAGGTGCTCCAGTACAGCCCGGTCCCCGCGCGCGAGTTCATGAAGCCGGTGCTCGAGACGACGGCGGAAGATCTTGTCGGACCCGTCGAACAGTCGGTGTACGGACCGGTCACCGCGGTGCAGCACGTGCTGCCGGGGCTGCGGGAGCTTGGCCGCGGGACGATCCTGTTCATCAACGGCGGCAGTGCTGTCCGTCCGAGCGGGGGCGTGGCCGGCACCTCGGTCGCCTTCGCCGGAGAGAGCGCCTACGGCCAGATGCTGCACGAGGCCCTCGCGCCCGAGGGTATCCATGTCGCGCAGCTGATCATCCCCCACGGCATCGGTGGGGGCGAGCCCGACCACGAACCCGACGCTCTCGCCGACCGCATCTGGTCCCTCCACCGTGACCGCGGCGCGTTCCGATCCTTCGTCGGCGAATGGGCGGCATGAGAATCCCGCCCGTCGTCGCACGTAGCCTGCCCGCGCTGCTGGTACCGGTCCTCGCCGCAGCGGTGCTGGCCGGCTGCGCGGCCTCGCCGGATCAGGCGCCTTCGACGGATCCGAGTCAGACGCCTGAAACGGCGCAGCCGGGTGGCACGGCGTCGTCCAGCGGGAATGTCGACACCGTTGCGTCGGGCCTCGACGTTCCGTGGTCAATCGCCTTCCACGGCAACGCCGCGCTGCTCAGTGAGCGCGACTCCGGCAGGATCCTCGAGTTGGCCAGAGACGGAACGTCCCGTGAGGTCGGCGTGATCGAGGGTGCATCGCCGATGGGGGAGGGAGGCCTGCTCGGCATCGCGGTGCGCGAGCAGCACCTGTACGCCTACTTCACCTCGGGCGACGAGAACCGCCTCGAACGGTACGAGCTGCGCGGTGCGCCCGGGTCGCTCGGCCTTGGCGAGCCCGAAGTGCTCCTCGACGGGTTGGACGCGGCGTCCTACCACAACGGCGGGCGGATCGCCTTTGGCCCCGATGGGATGCTCTACGTCACCGTCGGGGACGCCGGAAACGCCCAGGCCGCGCAGGACCGCGACTCGCTGTCGGGCAAGATCCTGCGCCTTACGCCCGACGGAGACGTGCCCCGTGACAACCCCTTCGACGACTCCCTCGTCTACAGCTACGGGCACCGCAACCCGCAAGGCCTGGCCTGGAGCGAGGACGGGACGATGTATGCGAGCGAGTTCGGTCAGGACACCTGGGACGAGCTCAACGTCATCGAGGCCGGCGGCAACTACGGCTGGCCGGAGGTCGAGGGCATCGGTGAGGACAGCCGGTTCATCGACCCGGTGCAGCAGTGGGCTCCGGCAGACGCCAGCCCCAGCGGGATCACGATCGCGGACGGGTCGATCTGGATCGCGAACCTACGTGGCGAGCGGCTCCGCGAGGTCCCGCTGGATGACTTGGCGTCCTCGACGGAACATCTTGCCGGCGAGTACGGGCGCTTCCGAGATGTCGTTCTCGCGCCCGACGGGTCCTTGCGGGTGCTCACCAGCAACACCGACGGCCGCGGTGACCCCGGATCCGACGACGACCGCGTCCTGCGGTTCGACCCCGCGGCGTAGATGGTCGGAGAGATCCCATGTCGCGCATCCCGATCACCGGCGGGGAGGCGCCGAGCGCACCGCTCGATCTGCCGCGCGATTCACCTCTGGTCCTGATGTCTCACAACAAAGAAAGGCCGGTTCGATGACACCATCCCCGCGCCCGGGCACGGTCATCCGCTTTGCCACCGCCTCCGGCGGCTCGATCGACGTGCACGTCGATGAAGACAACCCCGCCGTCCAGGACCTGCTGACGATGCTGCCGCTGACGCTCTCGTTCGAGGACTTCAAGGGAGTGGAGAAGATCGCCTATCCGCCGCGCGAGATCCGAACCGCCGGGTCGCCGCCTTCGAGTGCCGGAGCCGGGGACTTGGCCATCTACGTCCCCTGGGGCGACATCGCGTTCTTCTACAGGGGCGAGCGTGGGGCGCCATCGGCCAACATCGTCCGTTTGGGTGTCTATGACGCGTCCCGTAAGCAGCTCGAGGCGCTCGAGGACGGCGAGGTCACCGTCACGATCCTCGACCGAGTTTCACAGCACGCTACGAGTCTTGAGGACTAATGATCACTATCGCCGCACGCCGAATTCTGGCGTCGACCGCCGCTTCGCTCACGGCGATTCTCGCCGTGGGGTGCAGCTCCGCTGCCGAGGAGCCAGCCCCGTATGTCGAACGGGCGTATCCCGCCGCACCCGCCCAGGACTTGGCTGACACCGGGCGCGCGGGCGCCGCTCTCACCGGGAGACCCATAGCCGGACTTCCGGATCCGGCCTGGGTGTCTCGTACGGCTCAACGCACCGGGATCCCCGAACGCGTGCTCGCAGCATATGGCGGGGCTTCGCTGAGGGTCTCGGTGGACCGCCCCGGCTGCGGCATCGGGTGGAACACGCTCGCCGGGATCGGCACCGTCGAGTCGCTCCATGGCAGCTACAACGGCGCCACCGTCGGCTCGGCCGGCACGGTGACGCCACCGATCACCGGGGTGCCGCTCAACGGCAGCGATGGTGTGATGGCGATCCCAGACACCGATGAGGGAGCACTCGACGGCGATGCGGAGTGGGACCGCGCGGTCGGCCCCATGCAGTTCATCCCGACGACCTGGCTGCGATACGCCCAGGACGGCAACGCTGACGGCGAGACCGACCCGCACCAGATCGATGACGCCGTCCTCACCGCGGCGACCTACCTGTGTGTGCGAGGTGAGGACCTCGCTACCGATGACGGTTGGAACGCAGCGATCGCGGCGTACAACCGGTCCCTGCCCTACGCACGCGACGTCGCCGACCACGCGGCCGCGTTGACGCAGCCATCGACTACCGGCGCCTGACAAGTTCGACCGACCGAGAAGACCTACAACCAGCTGATTGCAGGAGAACCAATGAAGACCGTTCCCTTCGGAGCCAACGGCACGACGGTGCCCAACGTCGTCACGGGCCTGATGCGCATCGCCGGCAACACCGACGAGGAGATCCGCGCGCTGTACACGGCCTCGCGCGAGGTGGGCATAGACTTCTTCGACCACGCCGACCTGTACGGGTTCAATCATCCCGGCGGTGGCCCCCACCTGTGCGAGCGCCGGTTCGCCGAGGCACTGCAGCTCAGCAGTTCCGAGCGCGAGCAGGTCAGGCTGCAGACGAAGACGAGCATCATCGATGACCCGTGGGGCTACGACCAGTCCTACGAGCACATCGTCACCTCCGCAGAGCGGTCGCTGAAAGCGCTGGGCACCGATTATCTCGATGTCCTGCTGCTGCACCGCCCGGATGCGTTGGTGGAGCCCGAGGAAGTCGCCCGAGCGTTCAACCACCTCGAGTCCAGCGGCAAGGTTCGTGCGTTCGGCGTCTCGAACCACACGCCGCGCCAGATCGACCTGCTCAAGACCGCTGTGACCCAGCCGATCCTCGCCAACCAGGTGCAGTTGTCCATCACGCACTCGACGATCATCGCCCAGGGACTGTCGTCGAACATGGCGGGTCAGGAGGACTCGATCACCCGCGACGGCGGCGGCATCGTCGACTACGCCCGCATCAACGGGATCACATTGCAGGCGTGGAGCCCGTTCCAGAAGGGCTTCCAAGACGGTGTCTTCCTGGGTTCGCCCGACTACCCGGAGCTGAATGCCGAGCTCGAGCGTCTGGCGACGAAGTACGACGTCACGCCCACCGGGATCGCGGTCGCGTGGATCACGCGGCACCCCGCGGGCATCCAGGTCGTGCTCGGCACCACGAGGCCGGGCCGCGTCGCCGACGCCGCTGCCGGCTCGGACATCCCTCTCACCCGCAGCGAGTGGTACGGCCTCATCCGGGCCGCCGGCCACAACGTTCCCTGACCCCGCCCGGGTGCTCCCTGGCGATGCCGCGCGTGAGGGACACCCTGCGAGTACACCCATCAGGCGGGACTCTCGCGCGGGCCGGAACGGTGGTGTCGTAGTGGTGTACGAGAAGACGACGTCAATCCCAGGAAGGCTCCTGTGCAATCCACACCCTCCGACCGTCCCGCCACACGCAGGGTCGGTCTTGTGCTCGCCACGCTGCTCATGCTGCTCACCGTGTTCGGGCCGATCTCGATGGACCTCTACCTCCCGGTCCTTCCGGCGCTCACCGACGACCTCGGTGCTGCCACATCCGCCGCCCAATTCACCCTGACCGCCTGCCTGGTCGGCCTCGCCGTCGGACAGCTGATCGCGGGGCCGCTCTCCGACCGGTTCGGACGTCGACTTCCGCTGCTGGCCGGCATCACCGCGTACGTGGTCGCCTCGGCCCTGTGCGCGTTCAGCCCCACGATCGAGACCCTCGTCCTGGCTCGTCTGGTCCAGGGTCTCGCCGGAGCCGTGGGCATCGTCATTGCCCAAGCCGCGGGACGCGATGTGTACGAGGGTGGCGCGCTGATTCGCTTCTACGGACGGCTCACAGTCATCGGCGGTTTCGCGGCCATCGTCGGACCCGTGGTCGGTGGTCAGCTGGCCAACGTCACCGACTGGCGTGGGCTCTTCCTCTTCCTCGCCGCGATCGGCGTCGTTCTCCTCGTCGCTGCCGCCGCGTTGTTCGGCGAGACTCTTCCTGTCGAGCAGCGCACCACCGGTGGGCTGCGTCAGACCGGTCGTGACTTCCGTACGCTGCTCTCGGACCGGCTGTTCGTCGGCGCCGTGCTGATCTGTGGTCTCACCTACGCTGCCCTGTTCGCCTACCTCAGCGGTGCGACGTACATCCTGCAGGGCACCTACGGTCTCTCCCCGCAGGGCTACTCGATCGCATTCGGTGCCAACTCGTTGGGGTTCATGGCCTTCGGCTGGCTCGGCGGTCGCGCGGCCGAGCGCTGGTCCGAGCGCGGCACGCTCGTCATCGGCATCGTCATGTCCGGCGGCGGCTCTCTGGGTCTGCTCGCCACCGGCCTGTTCGACCTTGCCCTGCCTGTTGTCCTCGTCTCTCTGTTCGTCCTGGCTTCCGGCACCGCCGTCGCGGCGCCGCCGACCACCTCACTGGCCCTCGCCGACTATCCCGAGCTCGCCGGAACCGCATCCTCCGTGCTGGGCATGGCCCGATTCGGCTTCGGCGGAATCTCCGCGCCGCTGGTCGGACTCGGGGGCGCGGAGGCCGTCCTGCCGCTGGGCATCGTGACCGTCGCGTCGGTCGCGCTCGCCGCGGTCGCCCACGTAGCGCTGGTCAGGCGCACCAGCACAGCCAGCGAGCACGACGCGGGTGCCGCCGATCCGACCGTTGCTCTGGCCCCTGCGGTGGAGCGTGAGCCAGCCGGGCTCCCCGTCTGCTAGGGACCTAGCAACTTTCTGGTTCGGCGGTCGACTCCGCAGTCCTCGCTGTACGACAGAAGTCCCGACGGCAATAGCCGTCGGGACTTCTCACTTGGGCGAGGTCAGGACTCGGTCGCCGGGCGGTCACGACTCCACTGTCGAACGTAAGCAAGGTGGTCACGCATGGCTTCTGCTGCCGCCAACTCGTCGCCGGCCTCCACCGCCTTGATGATGTGGGCGTGCTGGAGGATGGTCTCGTGCCCCACCTCGGGAGTGAGGTTGAGGTAGGTCACGGGCGCCGTGCAGGCGTGGAGGGCGCCGACGAAGGCGACCAGCAGCCGGTTGCCCGACGCCTCGGCGATGATCCGGTGGAACTGCTGGTCCAGCTCAGAGACCTGCGGTGAGCTCAGATCGATCCGCTTCTGTTGCGACACGATGTCGCGGGCGGCATCGATCTGCGCCTGATCGGCATGACGCGCCGCCAGCCGCGCGCAGGGGACTTCGAGGACCTCGCGGGCCTGGCTGACCTCATCGATCTCGACCGACCCCAGCTGGAGCACGTGGCTCAGCGAGTCCTGCAGCATCCGCCCGAGCGCGTTCGTGTCGACCTCGCGGACGAAGGATCCGCCGCTGGCGCCTGGGATCTTGCGTACGAGGCCTGCGGTGGCCAATGCACCCAGGGCCTCCCGTACGGTCGGCCGGCTGACTCCGAACATGTCGGCGAGAGCATTCTCGGAGGGCAGTTTCTCGCCCTGGGCGAACGTGCCGTCGTAGATGGCCGCCTTGATCTGCGCCTGCACCTGCTCACGTGGACGCATGACCTGCTGAACCACAAAGCCTTGGGAAGCTGACGCTGCCATGTCTTGCTCCAGATCGTCGGGAAAGGAGATTCTAACAGGCACTCCATTGCCAGACTGTTTCCTGCGAATCTCGTACTCGACGGGTGAGGCGCTTGATGTCGACTGGTGATTAAATGTCCGACACTTGTCGCAATGTCAGGTTTGTGGTCTTCTCTGGTGAGGCTCATGCGGGCACGAGGCCACGCTGGCCCGCCACGCCTCCCACCGCATCACCGATTCCCGGGTTCTTTGAGAAAGAAAGGCGCCATGTCCCACTCCAGCACCTCCACCGCTGACGTCAGGAGGGTCGGACTCGCGAGTTTGATGGGTACGACCATCGAGTACTACGACTTCTTCATCTACGGGACAGCGGCAGCGCTCGTCTTCGGCGAAGTGTTCTTCCCCAACTCCGACCCGCTGACCGGGTCCCTGCTGTCGTTCGCCACCTTTGGCGTGGCGTTCATCGCGCGGCCCCTCGGGGGCGTCGTCTTCGGGCACTTCGGCGACCGCGTGGGTCGGAAGGTCGCTCTGGTGACGACGCTGTTGACCATGGGCACGGCAACGGTGGGAATCGGTCTGGTGCCCTCTTACGACATCATCGGGGTCGCCGCGCCGATCCTGCTGGTGATCCTGCGGTTTGCGCAGGGCTTCGCCCTCGGTGGCGAGTACGGCGGCGCCGTACTCATGACGGTCGAGCACAGCCCCGCGGACAAGAGAGGGTTCTACGGCTCGTGGGTCCAGACGGGCGCACAGTTCGGCCTCATCGTCGCCAATGTCGTGTACCTGATCGTCGGCTCCAGCATGGGAGACGAAGCATTCAGATCGTGGGGTTGGCGCGTGCCGTTCTGGATCAGCGTGGTGCTCGTCGTACTCGGACTGGCGATCCGGCTACGCCTCGAGGAGAGCCCTGAATTCACCGCTCTGAAGAAGTCGAACGACATCCAGCCCGCGCCCGTGATCGAGGTGCTGCGCCACCACAAGACCGAAGTGCTTCTCATCGCGGGTGCGGCCGTCGGCAACTCGGTGACCTTCTACGTCGCGGCCGTGTTCGGTCTCTCCTACGGCGCGGGGCAGGGCTTCAGTCGCAACCAGATGCTGGTTGTCATCATCGCTGCCGCGATCTGGGTGATCATTGCGAGCATCTTCGTCGGCGCGATCAGCGACCGCGGTGGGCGCAAGACAATCTTCATCGTCGGAAACGTCGCGATCGCGGCCACCATCTACCCATGGGTTTCGGCGATCGACTCCGGGAGTCTTGCGCTGGTCATGGTTGCCTACATCGTGATGCTGACCGGTTACTCCATGACTTGGGGCACGATCGGTGTGTTCTTCGCCGAGGTGTTCACGGGGGCAGTGCGCTACACCGGTCTATCGGTCGGCTTCACGATCGGCGTGATCGTGGGCGGTGCCGTGACTCCGCTTGTCCTCACGAAGCTGGTGGATAGCTACTCCTCGGCCATCCCGGTCGTCTTGTGGGTCGCCGGGGCGACCGTTGTGTCAGCGTTGTGCGGGATCCCGCTGCGACGCGCGGACCGGGCCGACAAGGTCGGCCCGGCCATAGATTCGCTCGCCGTCTGACGAGCCTGGTGCCGCGGCCGTCCGGCCGCGGCACCGGAGGCTTAGAGAATTCCTTTGGTCTGCGCCGGCTCAGAGGCCTGCGCGATGCCAGGGAGCGCGATGGCGGCTACCTCGTCGGGAGTGAGGTCCGGGAGCCGGCTCACCAGCGACAGGAAGCGCTGCTGGACGTCGTCGGCGATCGCACCGTCGGCCAGCTCGGCGAACTTGGCCACGTACTCGTCGCGGCCGAAGGGACGCGCCCCAGCCGGGTGGGCGTCCGCCACAGCGATCTCCTCGACGAGCACCGACCCGTCGGCCATGGTGATCTCGGCACGACCGCCGAACTGGCGTTTGGCCGGGTCCGGTTCGTGGTAGAGCCGGGTCAGCTCCGGGTCCTCGAGCGTGCTGACCTTCTGCCACAGCGCTACCGTGTCGGGCCGCGTTGCGCGACTACGCTCATAGGAGCGAATGTGATGCAGGCCCTGGTCCTGGAGTGCCACGGCAAAGATGTAGGCGAGCGAGTGGTCCAGGGTCTCCCGGCTGGCGTTGGGATCCCACTTGTGCGGATCTCCGGAGCCAGAGCCGACGAAGTTGTGTGCGTCGCTGTTGACGTGGAGCACGACCTTCTCGATCCTCCCGCTGTCGCTGACTCGCTGCCCTGCGTGCCTGGCCAGGTCGATGAGCGGCTGGATGAGGAACTCCGCCGAGTACTCCTTGGGATAGGTCTCCATGATCGCGCGCTTCGGCTCTCCCGGTCCGGGGAGCGACACCGAGTACGTCGCGTCGGGCCCGTCGAGCATCCAGGCGATCACGGCGTTCTGGCCTTCGTAGATGGGGGTGGGAGAAGTCATTCCGCGCATGGCGCAGTCGATGGCCTCGATGGCGACCTTCCCGGCGAATCCGGGGGCAAATGCCTTCCAGGTCGAGATCTGTCCTGTCCGTGCCTGCCAGGTCGTCGTCGTGCAGTGGAGCGCCTGCCCGATCGCGTGGTAAACGGTCTCGTTGTCCAGGTCGAGCATGGCCCCGATCCCAGCCGCCGCGGAGGGTCCGAGGTGGGCGATCTGGTCGATCTTGTGCTGATGCAGGCCGATGCTCTTGCAGAGGTCGACCTGGACCTCGTAGGCCGCGGCGATCCCGCGCACCAGGTCCGCGCCGGATAGATGGCAGTGCTGCGCTACCGCCAGGAGGGCGGGGATGTTGTCTGCCGGGTGACCGTTGTCGACGGCGTGAACGGTGTCGTGGAGGTCGAGCTCACGTACGGCAACGGCGTTCGCCCACGCAGCCCACTCGGCTGAGACTCGGGTCTGCTCCGAGGCGCCGAAGACCATCGCTCCCGGAGCCGCCGGATGCCGTAGCGCCTGGTCTCGAGCTGCCACCACCGGGCGGCGCGCGAGTGCTCCCGCCGCGCACGCGGCGTTGTCGATCACCCGGTCGACGGCCATGTCCACGACGTCCGCCGGGACGGCGACCGGATCGATCGCCATGGCTGCGAGCTTCCAGGCGAGCTGTTCCTCGCGAGGCAGTTTCTCCGATGACAGGCGGGTTCGTACCGTATGGCTGATCATCCGACCTCACTATTTCGTTGGGCTCCGGGTCGCGGGGACGCCCGGCGCTGGTGCCGACGGGAAGGATCTAGGACTTGTAGTCCTTGAGCAGCGAGCGGCCGATGATCATCTTCTGGATGTCGCTGGTGCCCTCACCGATGAGCATGAACTTGACCTCGCGCATGATCCGCTCGATCTCGTACTCCTTGGAGTAGCCGTAGCCGCCGTGGATGCGGAAGGAGTCCTCCACGACCTC